>CACOEA010000011.1 GCA_902626185.1 uncultured Pelagibacteraceae bacterium | reverse complement strand
TCAGTCAAGCTATGGGAAAAATATCTTTTAGCTGTAAGAAAATCAGGATCATCATGTGGAGCAATTATAGAACTGAGAGCCTCTGGAATTCCGGTTGGATTGGGAGCTCCGATATATTCTAAATTAGATACCGACATTGCTGCAGCTCTGATGAGCATAAATGCGGTGAAAGGAGTTAATATTGGATCGGGAATGAGCTCTGCATTTCTAAGTGGTGAAGAAAATTCTGATGAAATTAGAAGAAGTGGAGGAAAACTTAAATTTAAAACTAATCATGCTGGTGGAATTTTGGGAGGAATTTCCTCAGGTCAAGATATTATTGCCTCTTTTGCAGTTAAACCAACCTCCTCAATTTTAAATAGTCGTGAGACAATAGATACAAAAGGGAAAAATACAAAAATTTCTGTAAAAGGAAGGCATGACCCTTGCGTTGGAATTAGAGCTGTTCCAATTGGAGAAGCGATGATAAGTTGTGTTATACTCGATCATTTATTAATGAACCGAGCTCAGTGTGGTTAATTAGATAATTTACTTTTATTTTTTGCTAAGACAATATTTGAATTTAAAGTTTCCTGAATTTTATTCGCAATTGATAAACTATCTAACCCGGCTTTTTCGTACATTTTTTCAGGGGTGTCTTGATCAATAAATAAATCAGGTAAAATCATAGATCTAAATTTTAATCCCTTATCAAATACTCCTCTATCAGATAAAAATTGCATGACATGAGAACCAAATCCACCTACAGAACCTTCTTCGATTGAGATTAAAACTTCATGATTATTTGCAGCTTCCATTATTAATCTCTCATCTAAAGGCTTTGCAAATCTAGCGTCGATTATCGTAATGTCTATCCCATTTTTTGACAATATGTCAGAAGCTTTCTTACACTCTTCTAATCTTGTTCCAAAATTTAAAATTGCAACTTTTTTACCTTCCTTGATAATTCTGCCTTTTCCTATTTCTAAAAGATCATTTATTGGAGGTATTTTTGCCCCTGTTCCATTTCCTCTTGGGTACCTAAACGCTGATGGACGATCATTAATATGAACTGAAGTATTGATCATCTTTACAAGTTCAGACTCATCGCTAGCAGCCATTACAACAAAGTTAGGTAACGTAGATAAATATGTGATATCGAATGAACCAGCATGAGTTGGACCATCTGCACCTACGAGGCCTGCTCTATCTATTGCGAATCTTACAGGAAGTGACTGAATAGCTACATCATGAACAACTTGATCATAAGCACGCTGAAGAAAGGTTGAGTAAATTGCTGCATATGGTTTATAGCCCTCTGTTGCTAAACCAGCTGCAAAAGTTACAGCATGCTGTTCAGCTATTCCAACATCAAAAGTTCTGTCTGGAAATCTTTTTTCAAACAAATTTAAACCTGTCCCAGATGGCATAGCTCCTGTAATTCCAATAATCTTAGTATCTTGTTCAGCATGCTTAATTAAAGTTTCGGCGAATACTTTTGTATAAGCAGGAGCATTTGACTTAGATTTACTTTGTTCTCCAGTAGCTATATTAAACTTCGATACTCCATGGTATTTATCACCAGACTCTTCTGCTGGTTTATAGCCTTTTCCCTTTTGAGTTCTCACATGAATTAAAATTGGCCCTTGATGACTTGAGTTTTTTACATTTTCAAATATTTGAACTAAATTATCAACATCATGTCCATCAACTGGGCCAATATAATAAAACCCTAATTCACTAAATAAAGTTCCTCCTGTTACTAATCCTCTCAACATGTCTTCTGCTTTACCAGCCTTTTGACTAAATCTTTTTGAGAAAGCAGAAATTACCATTTTGACTGTTTCTCTAAAACTAAAATATAATTTTCCTGATAAAAGCCTTGCAAGATATTTGCTCATAGCTCCTACAGGTTTTGCAATTGACATATCATTATCATTAAGAACTACTATCAGTTTAGATTTTAATGCACCTGCATTATTCATTGCTTCATATGCCATGCCTGCACTCATGGCACCATCTCCAATTACTGCAACTACATTATTATTATTATTTGATAATTTTTTAGCCACTGCCATTCCAAGGGTTGAAGAAATAGAGGTTGAACTATGTGCGGCACCAAAAGGATCATATTCGCTTTCAGATCTTTTTGTAAATCCAGATAAACCTCCTCCTTTTCTAAGAGTTTTAATTTTATCTTTTCTTCCCGTTATAATTTTATGAGGATAGCATTGATGACTTACATCCCAAACCAATTTGTCTTTAGGAGTGTCAAAAACATAATGTAAAGCTACAGTTAATTCTACAACGCCTAGCCCTGCTCCAAGATGTCCACCAGTTTCTGAGACTACATCGATTAATTCATCTCTTAATTCATTAGAGATTTGTTTAAGCTGACCTTTCTGAAATTTTCTTAAGTCAGCAGGAAAATTTATTTGCCTAATTAATCTAGTCATTAAAAATTTCTATCCAGTATAAATTCTATAATATCAGATAAGTCCTTCGCTTTTTTTCCATGTTTTTTTAATTTAAGCAATATCTTTTTCTTTAAATTATTTGCGTAGATAGTTGCTTTTTTGTAACCCATCAAATTAATTAAAGTTGATTTCCCTTTTTTATTATCCTTTTTTATTGGTTTACCTACTAATTTTTTTGAACCTTTTATATCTAAAAAATCGTCTGCGAGTTGAAACAGAAGACCTATTTCCTCACCTAAAGTGCTTAAAAGTTTTTTTTCCTTACTGTTTTTATTTGCTAATACTCCCACAGCATAAAGGCAAAAGCTAAATAATTTCCCTGTTTTCTTTTTTTGCATCAATATGATCTGATTTAAACTTTTTTTCTTATTTTCAAATTTTAAATCAAGTTCTTGACCGCCCGCAATTCCTGTGTGGCCTGAACAAAATGCTAATGATTTAATAATTTCATTTTTTGATTTTGGATTAACATTGTAATTTTTGTCAGCTATTATTTCGAATGCGAGAGTTAATAAAGAATTTCCTGCTAATACGGCTGATGCTTCTCCAAATTTAATATGAGTTGATGGTTTACCTCTTCTTGTCGAGTCATTGTCCATGCATGGAAGATCATCATGAATCAAAGAATATGAGTGAATACATTCTACTGAAGCACAAACATTAATTAATTTTTTTTGGTCAATATTAAATATTTTTCCTGCACTCATTATAATGGCAGATCTTATTTTTTTTCCTCCTGATATTACTCCATATTTCATGGGTTGGATTAATAATGATTTATCCTGTCTATTTAAAAAATTAATTAAAAATTTATCAATTTTTTTTGCACTTTTAATTAAATTATTTTTTATCATTCTTTTTTAAATCTTTAGCAATTAAAGAAATTTCTTTAACCTTTTTTTTAAATAATAAATCAATATGATTATTAAGCTGGATTAATCTTTTATAATCGTCAATTGAATTGGCTAAATCTACCTCTTTGCTTTCAAGTTTATTTAATATATCGTTTATTTCATCTCTTGCTTCTTTTAATGATTTACTTTTGACGTCAGCTGGAATATTTTCATTTTTCATTAATCTTATAATAATATCATTATGAAAAATATCTATTCAAATATATTTTCTTTCAACAAAAAAACACTAAAGAAGTCTGTTGCTATTTTAAAAAGTGGAAATGTATTGGGATTACCTACAGAAACAGTTTATGGATTGGCTGGGAATGCATATTCAAAGAAGTCAGTAAATAAAATTTATAAAATAAAAAAAAGACCTAAATTTAATCCTTTAATAGTTCACTACTTTAAAAGTCAGGCGGCAAAAAAAGATGTAATATTTAATGAAAATTTCCTCAAATTATATAAAAAATTTTGTCCTGGACCAATTACATTTATTTTGAAAAAAAACAAGAAGACAAAAATTAAGTCTTCTGTTACTGCAGGATTAGATACTGTTGCTATAAGATTTCCAAAGCATCGAATAGTGAGAGCTATTTTAAAAAAAATTAATTTTCCTTTAGCAATGCCAAGTGCCAATTTATCTATGGGCATAAGTCCAGTAAGCGCTTCAGATGTAGCAGATGAATTTAAAAAAAATATTAAAGTAATTCTAAATGGAGGCAAATCAAAGATTGGAATTGAGTCTACTGTTATAGATTTAACTTCTGATCCTAAGATCCTCAGACCAGGAATTATAGGAAAAGAGACAATCAGTAAAGTTTTAAAAATAAGCTTAGCAAAAAAAAATTTAAAGATAAAATCTCCAGGTATGTTAAAAAAACATTATTCTCCTGGTATTCCTATTTTGCTAAACCAAAAAACCTATGACAAAAGATATGCATTTATAACTATAGGCCATAAATACAAAGATAATAAAAATTGTTTTAACCTGAGTAAAAAATCAGACTTGAAAGAAGCTGCATCTAATTTATACAAAACCTTCAGAAAAATAAAAAAAAAAGGATTTAAAAAGATTTATGTTGTTAAAATACCAAATAAAGGTCCAGGTATAGCAATAAATGATCGATTAAAAAAAGCAGCAAATTAAATGTTTATTCAAATTAAAAATCTTTCTAAAATTTTTAAAAATAATTTAGCGGTAGACAAAATTAATTTCCATATCGAAAAAAATAAAACTGTAGGTTTATTGGGACCGAACGGGTGTGGAAAAACTACATCCATCGGTATGATGCTTGGCTTGATCAAGCCTTCTGAAGGTGAAATAATTATAGATAATAAAAATATAGAATCTCTAAAAAGAAATGACATATTAAGTAAAATTAATTTTTGTTCTCCATACATTGAATTACCAAAAAAACTGACTGTGAAGCAAAATTTAGAAGTTTATGGGAGGCTGTACGGTGTTAAAAATTTGAGTGAAAGAATAATAGAAATATCCGAAGATTTAGACATTAAAAATTTCTTTAAGAGAAAAACGGGTGAATTGTCTTCTGGGCAAAAAAATAGAGTATCATTAGCAAAGTCATTAATTAATAAACCAGAAATATTATTACTAGATGAACCAACTGCAAGTTTAGACCCTGATATTGGAGATTTTGTAAGAAGTTATATCCAAGAATATAGATCTAAAAATCAAGTCACTATACTTTTAGCCTCACATAACATGAATGAAGTTGAGAGACTTTGTGACAGTATTATAATGATGAAAAAAGGAAAAATCATAGATAAAGGAACTTGTAATGAAATAATAAAAAAGCATGGAAGAAATAATCTTGAAGAAACATTTCTTAAACTAGCTAGGAGCAGAGATGGATTTCAGTAAGATTTATGCTTTAGGACTTAGACATATTTATTTAATAAGTAATTCTTTGCCGAGAATAGTAGATTTAATTTACTGGCCGACTGTTCAAATTTTTCTTTGGGGTTTTATTTCTAAATTTTTCACTTTAAATTCTGATTATTATAGCAACACGGTAGGTATTATTTTGACTGCTGCAATCTTATATGACTTTCTATTTAGAGTTAGTATAAGTTTTAATATGATGTTTTTAGAAGAAATTTGGAGTAGAAATTTTACAAATTTGTTCATAGCGCCAATTAAGATAAGTGAAATCATTACTTCACTTACATTAACAGCAATTTTAAGAGCGCTTATCGGCTTAGTTCCTGCCGCAATTTTGGCAATACCTCTTTTTGGAGTTTCAGTTTTTAAACTTGGTTTACCCCTATTACTCTTATTATTACCCTTATATCTGTTTGGTGTTACTTTAGGACTTTTAGTAACATCAGGATTATTGAGATTTGGCCCATCGTTTGAAAACATTGCTTGGGCGAGTTTATTTTTTTTAGCTCCTTTAGGATGCATCTATTATCCTATTGAGATTTTACCTGTTTCACTGCAAATTTTAGCGAAAGGTCTTCCTTTGGTTCATATATTTGAAGAAATGAGAAATATTCTATTAAATAATACTGTTAATTATTTCGACATAATTAAATCAATATCTATATCTATAGTTTATTTCATTTTTGGTGTTATAATTTTTTACTCCTCTTATTTAGGTGCCAAACAAAGAGGAACATTAATTAATATGGGAGAATAAATGCATAAATTTATTAAAAAAATAAAAAATTATGAAGAAAAACCATATGTAATTAAAAAATTTTTAAATCCTAAAGAAATAACTAATTTTATTAAACTTTATCAAGAATTGCCAATAGAGGTTAATAATCAAAGACAAAAAATTGTTAAAAAAAAATGGTCAAAAAAATTTTTTCCTGAATTACAAAGTGTTTATGAAAAAAAATTAAAATCAGCTATAGGTAATTTTTCTATGGATAATCCAAAGAATAAATTAGGAGAAGAAAGTTTAGGGTTATTTCAAGAAAGTTTTATGCCTGTTTCACTTCACGTTGATACAGGTTTTGATTTTGATAAGATTATTTATAAACAAACTCTACTACCTTTGTCAGAGGAAGGTGAAACAGTAATATTTAAAAATAGATTTTACGGGTGTTCAACGACTTTTTCAATTAATGAAAAAGAACTAGCTGCAAAAGGATATAATAAAAGATCTTCAGAGCACATAGAGCTTTATAGTAAAAAACCATTTAATAAAAAAGATCATGAAAAATTTTTAAAACATGAGGAAATCAACAATCTAAAGGGTTTAGAAATTGAAATGGTTTACAAATGGAAACTTGGAGAAATACTAATTTTTGATAGAACAAATTTACATTGTTCATCTAGCAATCTTAAAGGTAAAAAAATAGGTTTTACAACATCTACTATAAAAAATGAAGTTGATTGATTGTTTTATGTATTTTGATGAAGATTTAATTTTAGAAATAAGATTAAATACTTTAAATAAGATCGTAGATAAATTTATAATTGCAGAAGCTACTAGAGATCATGCAGGTAGAGAAAAGAATCTTAATTTTAATATTAAAAAATTTGAAAAATTTAAGGACAAAATTGAATATCATGTGATTGATGATCTTCCTATCAATGTAAAATCGAAAAAGAGAGATTGGCATGAGAATCATGTAAGAGATCAATTTCAAAGAAATGCGTTAGAGAGAGGATATAAAAATTGTGATCCTGAAGACTGGATAATGATTTCTGACATAGATGAAATACCTAATCCTAATGAAATAAAAAAATTTAATCCAAAAAATAAATATGCATGTTTGCTTCAAAAAAATTTTCAATCAAAATTAAATTTATTAAACATAACTGAAATTAAATGGCCAGGTACAAAAATTTGTCAAAAGAAATATTTAAAGTCTCCACAATGGTTAAGAAATATCAAGACAAAAAAAAGACCTTTTTGGAAATTTTTTAAAGATAAAGAACCTCAATTGATTGAGGACGGTGGTTGGCACTTTAGTTTTTTAAAAGAACCAGCTTCAATTAAAAAAAAAATAATTTCTTATTCTCATCAAGAATTCAACAAAGAAGAATTTATAGATGAAAAAAAGATTAAATTAAAAATTGAGAGAGGAAAAGATTTATTTAATAGAAACATGAAATATAAAGTAATTGCAGTAGACGAATCTTTTCCAGAGTATATAGTAAATAATAAAGATTTATTTAAAGATTGGATTATATAAGATTATCTCAGAATAGTAACATTTATGGAAAATAACTTAGTTTTATCAGCTGCTGTTGGTTATAAATTTGAGCAAATAGAATTTTTTATTAAAAGTTTAAGGAAATTTTATAAAGAAGAAGTGTGTATAGTAATAGATGGTAAAAATACAGAGATTGAAAAAAAATTAAAAGAGTACAATTGTAGTACCATTAAAACTAAAATTAGTAAAAACGAGACCATTAATAAAAGAAATGAAATTTTTACAAACTATTTAAAAGATAAAAATTACAAAAATATTTTGTTGTGTGATAGTAGAGATATTTATTTTCAGAGCAATCCCTTCGAGTATGACTATAAAGGACCAATAAATTTCTTTCTAGAGGATTATAAAATTAAAGATTGTCCTTACAATTCAAATTGGCTAATAAAAACATATGGTAAAGTCGCTTTTGATGACATCAGTGAAAATATCATTTTATGTTCAGGCACTGTATTAGGTTCAAATAGTAAGATCTTAGAGTATCTTAGTTTATTGAAAAATTATGGTTCTAATTTCAAATATAAAAAAAAATTAAAATATTTGATTACCTTTAGGCCTGATCCAGAAGGTAGAGGATGCGAACAAGGGCATGCTAACTACCTTGTTCACAATAACATAATTAAAAATTTTCATTTGTATTCAAACAGCAAAGGACCCATAGCGACAGTTTTTTATTTGAAAAAAATTATTTTCGATAACAAATCGAGATTGATTAATGGCGATGGCAAGCCTTACCTTTTAGTACACCAATACGACAAAAGATGGGGTGAGTTTTCAAAAAATGTTAATAATTACAAGGAAAGTTTATAATTTAATTTAAAATCTTAAGTTTATAAATTTTTTTAAAAAGTTTATTCGCAATGTCCACACTATGATCAACTTTTCCTGAAAAAACTTCAAAATAATTTTTTGAACTTTCTTTAAAGTAAGAAATTCTTTTGGCTGTTTTTTTGGTGCGAGGAAGTAATACCCGAGCACTTATATAATTTTTATTAATTCTTTTAACATCCATGTTAGGAAAATATAGCTTTAAATCTTTAAGAGTATTCGAATTGCTTATCTTAATATTCTCTTTTAATGCTTTATTCTTTTTTAACCAAGAATATTTAAATTTGTCACTTATGCCTTTTTTTAAAACTGAATGTAACACATGATATAGTACTTGAGTATTTTTCTTATTGCCCATAGGTAAAAATGAAAAAAAAGGCCCATCCATTAAAGCAAAACCTATTGATTTAAATTTTTTACTATTTATTTCCATTATATTCGTTAATTGATATTCAAAATTGTTTACTTTGTTAATATTTTTAGTAATTCCATTACAACCTTCATAAGTAGCATTAATTACTACATCGCTTGAAAAAGTTTTTTTTTTAATTTTAAAAAAATATTTGTTATTCTTATGCTTAATATTTCTTACATCGCTTTTTAAAAATATTCTATTTTTATCCTTACCTATTAAATCATTAATTTGTTTTTTTAATAAACTCCAAGAATAAATCGGTTCGTTTACTTTATATATTGCCCTTATATTATTTATTTTAAACTTAAAATCTTCAGGTCTTATTTTTTTATATTTAAGTTTTGTTTCTCTTAAAAATTTTTCGTATTTTTTACTTTTAACTTTACTAGTTTTGGCTATGGCATAATAATTGTCAAAATTTTTAATAATTGAATTTGAATAAAGCTTAGTGAAGGAGTCAAAACCTTTTTGTGATTGAAAAACAGTTTCCTTATCTCTAGGATAATGGTAGCCTAAATGGACTCTGTTTAAATTTTTTGTGGTTGCACCACTTAATAAATCTTTTTCTTTTTCGTATAAATAACAATTCAAACCCTTTTTTCTTAATATTAGGAATGTTGTTATTCCAAAGATTCCTCCACCAAATATTGATATTCTCATTATTATTTCACAGATTTATTTTATACTTTGATTTAATATAGATTTATTTAAATATTACCAATACTTTATGAAAAAAAAAATAGCTATAGTTGGATTTGGAACAGCTGGACAAAGATTTTTTGCATATTTAAAGAAAAAAAATAACATTAAAATTATAAAAATTATAGTTAAGAACAAGAGAAATATTTTTTTTAAAAATAAAAATATTGGTGGAACTTTTGCAGATATTAAAAAGTTAGGAGATATAGATGGCGTAATTATAGCAACAAAATATCAGGTAAGTTTTAAGTATGCTGAGTTTTTTTTAAAGAGAAAAACTCCTATTTTAATTGAAAAGCCTTTTTGTAAAACTTTTGCACAATCTAAAAAAATTCAAAATTTATTTAGAAAAAACAAGTCTTCTTTCATTATAAATTATTCTGATACATTTGATCCGACGTTTATAAAATTAATAGATGGAGGAATTAAAAAGATTGGAACTATAAAAAGTATTATCGGGAATTATGGAAATAATAAAACTTTATATCCAGTAAAAGATAAATATTTTCCATTGCAAAATTGGATTTCTCACCCTATATCGATGTTTTTGAAAATTTGTGGAAATATCACAAAGTTTAAAATTTTAAAGTATAAATTAAAAAAACAAAATGGTTTTTATTTTGAAAAAATACAAGTTCGTCTTGTTAAAAAAAATATCGATTTATCTTTTAATTTTTCAAATTTTCCAGGTAGTAAAAATAGAAATATAAAGATTATTGGGTCTAAAGGATTTATAAAATTTAATAGCTACAATTCTGCTGACAATTATATTTTCAATAAGAGAAAGAAATTCATTAAGTCATCAATAACTTCAATTGAAAATATTATTAATCTTTTTTTAAAAAATATTGATAATAATAAAACTTTTTCAAATTTAGATATAGGTGTTAGAGAGCATTATCTTTCTAAAGCTATTTTAAGAAAAATTTCAAAATAATAAATTAGTAGATACAAAAGCTTGAGTTTTTTTGCGCCACATAGGAGTCGAACCTATAACCCCTTGATTCGAAATCAAGTACTCTATCCAGTTGAGCTAGCGGCGCATAATAAATGATTAATCTATATAGGAAAATTTTCAATTAATCATTTGAAAAGTTTAGCTAGAAATATTTTTGACTATAATCTAGATTAAATCATGAATAACTCAATGAAATTCATTGTTACTGAAAAAGATAACGGTTCAAGATTAGATATTTTTTTATCAAAAAGAATAAATCATCTTACGAGATCTAATATTAAAAAAATTATCAATTCCAATAACGTAAAAATAAATTTAAAGATTTTTAATTCACCATCAAAAAAAATAAAATTACACGATATGGTTGAAATTAAATTGTTGCAAAGCAGTCCCAATAATTTAAAACCTAGCAAAATAAAATTGGATATTCAGTATGAAGATAAAGATATCTTAATTGTTAATAAGCCAAAAGGCATGGTCGTGCACCCAGGAGCTGGTAATTTGGAGAACACTTTAGCTAATGCTTTGATTTATAAATATAAAAATAAATTATCAAATATTAATGGAGAATTTAGGCCGGGTATAGTTCATAGAATTGACAAGGAAACAAGTGGTCTATTAGTAATAGCAAAAAATAACTTATCTCATTCAATGCTTGGCAAACAATTCAATGAACATTCTATACATAGAAAGTATCAATGTTTAGTTTGGGGTGTTATTAGGCCACTCAAAGGACAAATAAAAACTTTAATATCAAGAAACAAAAAAAATAGACAACTAATGTCGGTTAGTGATCTTAAAGGAAAAACTGCAATTACAAATTATGAAACAATTAGAGTTTTTAACACTAAAGATATTCCAAAAATAAGTCTAATTGAATGTAATTTAGAAACTGGACGAACACATCAAATAAGAGTGCATATGAAATATAAAAATGCTCCGCTATTAGGAGATAATCAATATGGAAAAAAAAACATTAAATTTAAAAAAATTAATGAAGAATTTTTAAAAAAACTATCAGAGATTAAAGGCCAAGCTTTACATGCTAAGTATTTAGGTTTTATTCATCCTTCAAAAAAAAAATGGGTCAATTTTGACTCTAATTTGCCTGATGATTTTAAAAAATTACTGAATTTTCTTAAAAAACATTGTAGTTGAAATTAAATTTAATATATAATTTTAAAATATGAGCAACGAAAAAACAATAAGTAATTTGCCTAGTCCATCGTCGGGTGGCTTATCATTATACCTCGCTCAAATAAAAAAATTCCCAATGTTAGATGCGGAGGAAGAATATATGTTGGCTAAAAATTGGAGAGAGAACGGAAATTTACAATCTGCACACAAATTAGTAACTAGCCATTTGAGACTTGTGGCCAAAATTGCTATGGGTTACAGAGGATATGGTTTACCAGTAAATGAATTAATCTCTGAGGGTAATATAGGATTAATGCAAGCTGTTAAAAAATTTGATCCCGACAAAGGTTTTAGATTAGCTACATACGCAATGTGGTGGATAAAAGCATCTATACAAGAATATGTTTTAAGGTCATGGAGTTTAGTTAAAATGGGAACAACAACAGCTCAAAAAAAACTTTTTTTTAATCTAAAAAAGTTAAAAAACCAAATAGCACCTGGGCAAGAAGGTGATTTAAAAAAAGAACAGGTAAACGAAATTTCAAAAAGACTAGATGTAGACTCATCTGAAGTTGTTAATATGAATAGAAGGATGATGGGTCAAGAAAAGTCTTTAAATGATCCAATTAAAAGTGGAGAAACTGATGAATGGCAAGACTGGTTAGTAGATAATAGTTTAGATCAGGAATTAATAATTTCTCAAAAGCAAGAGTATGATGATAAGAAAGAATTATTAAATGATGCGATGAAAATGCTTAATGACAGAGAAAAAGAAATTATAAATGCAAGAAGATTATCAGAAAATCCTCAAACTTTAGATGAACTAAGCAAAAAATATAAAATTAGTCGAGAAAGAATTAGACAAATTGAAACAAAAGCTTTTGAAAAATTACAAAAATCAATGATTAATGCCAGTAAATCAAAAAATTTATTGCCTGCTAATTAAGCTTTAAAAGGATCCTCAATTAAAATTGTATCTTCTCTTTCAGGACTTGTTGAAATGCTGGATACTTTTGCTCCTATAAAATCTTCTAAAGCATAAATATAATTTTTTGCCTTTTCAGGTAAATCTTTAATATTTCGTACACCCTGAGTAGAGCTTTTCCATCCAGGAAAAACTTTATATACCGGTTTAATATTAAACTGATCTTCAGAAGCTGACGGTAAATAATCAATTTTTTTTCCATTCAATTCATATCCAACACAAACTTTTATTTCATCTAATTCATCTAAAACATCTAATTTTGTTAGAGCGATACCAGTAATTCCACCTATCTTAATTGTTTGCCTCACCAAAACTCCATCAAACCAGCCGCATCTTCTTTTTCTCGCTGTTACTGTTCCAAATTCTTTTCCTCGTTTTCCTAAACTTTCACCAATTTTATCTTTCAGTTCAGTTGGAAATGGTCCGCTACCAACTCTTGTAGTATATGCTTTTGTGATTCCTAATATGTAATTAATTTTATCTGGACCTAAACCTGTTCCGGTTGCTGCCATCGCTGGTAATGTATTGGAAGAAGTAACAAATGGATATGTCCCATGATCAACATCAAGAAGTATACCTTGGGCACCTTCAAATAAAATTTTTTTTCTTTCTTTTACGAACTGATCTAATCTTAACCAAACTGGCTGAACAAATCTTAGAATTTTTGGAGCGATTTTAAGTAATTTTTTTTTAAGGTCCTCTTTTTTATAAATTTTCTTTTTCAATCCTTTTCTAATAGCATTATGATGGGATAAGACATTTTCTAATCTTAGATCTAAGTTTTTTTCTGATCTTAAATCCATTACACGAATTGCGCGTCTTCCTACCTTATCTTCGTAACACGGCCCAATTCCTCGTTTGGTTGTTCCAATTTTACCTTTTCCAGCAGCATTTTCCCTTATTTCGTCCATCTCTTGATGAAAAGGTAAAATTAATGAAGCAGACTCTGATATCATGAAATTATCAGGTGTTACAATTACTCCTTGTTTTTTTATGTCTTCTATTTCTCCAATTAAAGCCCATGGATCAATTACTACCCCGTTGCCTAAAATAGAAATTTTTCCTTTTCTTACTATTCCTGAAGGTAATAACCTTAATTTAAATACTTGTTTACCTATTACTAAGGTGTGTCCCGCATTATGACCGCCTTGAAAACGAACAACTACGTCTGCTTCACTTGATAACCAGTCAACTATTTTCCCCTTGCCTTCATCTCCCCATTGTGAACCTACTACAACAACATTTTTCATTATCTAAATTTCTTATTAATTTCTATTGAATTCAAGTGATTTACTGGACCATGTCCTTTACCATAATTAGGATTTAATTTTATAGCCTGGTTAACATATTTAATTCCCAACTCACAGGATTTCTTTAGAGGTTTTCCACATGATAAATATGTTGCTATTGCGCTTGATAAAGTACATCCAGTTCCATGCGTATTGACAGTTTTAATCTTTTTATTCTTATAAATTTTTATTTCCTTTTTATTTATTAAAAGATCTTCCATATATTTTGAATTTTTATGGCCACCTTTTAATAAAACATTTTTCACACCAAAGCCTATTAGTTTATTCGCAGCAAAAATCATATCTTTAAGACTTTTAATCTTAATATTCGTCAGAACTTCGGCCTCAGGAATATTTGGTGTTAATAAAAATGCTTTTTTAATTAATTTTTTTTTCAAAGTTTTTATTGCTGATTTATTAATGAGTCTTGATCCTCCTTTAGCTATCATTACTGGATCTAGAACTATTTTTGATATCTTAAGTTTTTTAATTGCCCTCTCTACTGATTTAATGACTTCTGTTGAGTGTAGCATTCCAATCTTAATTGCATTTGGTTTGATATCTTTACAGGTAAATAAAATTTGATTTTCTATTTCTTTTGGCTTGATAGGGATGACTGTCTTTACTTTTTTTGTATTTTGAACTGTAACAGCAGTAATTGCGGTCATTGCATAACCTCCCAGAGCAGTAACAGTTTTAATATCTGCTTGAATTCCTGCTCCCCCTGAAGAGTCTGAGCCAGCTATAATTAAAATTTTTGATTTAGGTTTCAATTTTTTATTGATCTTTTAACTATTTTTACACATCTTAACATTAAATTTTTATTGGATGACTCCGCCATAATTCTAATTTTGGGTTCTGTTCCAGATTTTCTTACCAAAATTCTTCCTTTGTTATTCATTAATTTTTTTGCTTGTTTGATTGCATTTGTGCATTTTTTCTTTGATATAACGTTTTTGTCTTTTACATTTATATTTTCTAAAATTTGAGGTACAGGTGTAAATATATTTAATAGTTCACTAGCTTTCTTTCCTTTTCTTAAAGAGAATAAAACTTCCAAAGCTACCATTAATCCATCTCCAGTAGTTGCAAATTTACCAAGAATTATATGTCCAGATTGTTCACCCCCCAAATTAAAATTTAATTTTTTCATTTTTTCTTTTACATATTTGTCTCCGACATTTGACCTAAAAAATTTTATATTTTCATTTTTCAAAAAAATTTCTAAACCATAATTTGACATCAAAGTACCTACTACTCCGCCCTTTAAAATCTTTTTTGATCTCCATCTTTTAGCTAACATAGCTATTATTTGGTCTCCATCTATCATTTTGCCATTTTCATCACACATGATAATTCTGTCGGCGTCACCATCAAAAGAAATTCCAACATGCGCATTTAATTTTTTAACTGCTGAACAAATTTTTGATGGATAGGTAGATCCACACCTATCATTTATATTTAATCCATTTGGCTTCACGCCTATAGAAAATACTTTTGCTCCAAGTTTTTCAAGCAATTTTGGAGCAGCCTTATACCCAGCTCCATTAGCACAATCTAAAACTATTCTAGTACCATTTAAGTTAAAATTTTTTGGAAAATTTTTTCTTAAAATATTTATATATTTTTCATTCCCGTTTTCTAATCTTTTCACTCTACCTAGTAAATAAGGATTAGTAAGTTGCTTAGTATTTTTTGCGTCAATTAATTTTTCAATTTTTTTTTCAATCTTGCTAGATAATTTCATTCCATCAGGGCCAAAAAGTTTTAAACCATTATCGTGATAAGGATTATGCGATGCCGTAATCATTATGCCCATATTTGCTTTCATTGATTTTGTTAACATTGCCAATCCATTTGTTGGAAGTGGTCCTAAAGTATAAACATTCATTCCTCCTGATGCTAATCCTGATACTAGTGCCGGTTCTAATGTATATCCTGACAATCGTGTATCTTTGGCTATAATTGCAACTTGTTTATTTTTTTTTTGATTTTTAAAATATGTTCCAGATGCTAAACCAAATTTAAAAAATTTTTCTCCCGTGATATTGCCTTCATTAACAGTTCCTCTAATTCCATCTGTGCCAAAATATTTATTTTTCATTATAATATTTAATTTTTTAAAATCTTTTCAAAAACCAAAATTCCTTGTTTAATCTCATTAACATCATGAACTCTAAAAATTTGTACACCTTGTGATAGCAAAAACAAGACAGATGCTATTGTACCCCCAGTTCTCCCCTTGCTGTCATTAAGTCCGGAGATTTGACTAATAAACCTTTTTCTAGAGGTTCCTACTAAAATTGGAAACCCCAGACTATGAAACAAAGATATATTTGAAATTAAAGTCAAATTATGTTTCAAATTTTTACCAAATCCAATGCCTGGATCTAAAATCAAATTTTTATCATTAATCTTTTTTATACCTTCTTCAAAATAATCATAAATATCTAACAGAACATTATTATATTTTGGTTTATTTTGCATTGTATTAGGTGTTCCTTGCATATGGTGCAAAACTTTTACAATTTTAAATTTTTTCAAGTTGAATAAGGATGATTTATCAAAATTAAAACCTGAAACATCATTAATTATATCTGCGCCGTATTTAATTGAATTAATCATAACGCTCGATTTTCTGGTGTCTATTGATAGGCAAATTTTTTTATGTGATTTTTTAAATTTAGTAACTATATTTTTTATTCTTTTCCACTCTGTTTTTTCTGGAATTGTTTTTGATCCTGGTCTCGTGGACTCACCTCCCACATCAACTATTTTTGCGCCAGCCTTTATCATTTGTGAAATATGTTTTTCAGCCTTTGCAGTTCTATTATATTTTCCTCCGTCAGAAAAACTATCTGGTGTTAAATTTATAATACCCATTATTGTTGGTTTTGAAAAATTTATATAATTGAAAAAATTTTTACGCTTACTAATTATATGATTAATATCTAGTTTTACTTTTTTTTTTAAAGGACCTGCTAAATTTTCGATATTTTTAAAACTAATAGTCCGTGTTTCAATTTTTCTATTTTTTCTGCTGATAATTTCAATCTGATTGAAAACAATATCTTTATTGCCACATAAGGGTAAAGCCTGCTTTTTTTTAAGTAGTTTTCTTGCATATCTACCATGGTAAAAATTACACGCACGAGTGTAATATTTTTGCATGGATTACTTAAATCGCTGGTTTTGGCTTTAATCCTAATGAACCTAAAGCTGATGATGTTTTTCCATCATCCTCATCTTCATCTCTAAAGGATCTGGATGGCTTGATGTCTTTTAAAATTAAGTCTCTTATCTCGTCTCCCGATAAAGTTTCATAAATTAAGAGTGCTTTTGCTAGTTTGTGTAAATCATCAATTTTTTCTGTTAGAACCTCTCTTGCTCTTTCGTAGCCTTTATCTACGATTTTTTTAACCTCTAAATCAACTTTCTTTGCAGTTTCTTCTGACATATTTTGTGACTTTGTAACAGATCTTCCTAGAAATACTTCTTCTTCATTTTCTCCATAAGAGATAGTGCCAAGTTCTTTGCTCATACCGTATTTTGTTACCATATTTTTTGCCATCTTCGTGACCATATCAATATCCGATGAAGCTCCAGAGGTAACTTTATCGTGACCAAAAATAATTTCTTCAGCAATCCTTCCTCCCATCGCTACAGCAATGTCAGAATGCATTTTTTCTCTAGTAACTGAAAGCTGGTCTCTCTCAGGTAATCTCATTACCATTCCTAAAGCTCTTCCTCTAGGTATAATTGTTGCTTTATGTATCGGGTCTGAGGCTTTTTCATTTAAAGCAACTATGGCATGGCCACCCTCATGATAAGCTGTCAATTTTTTTTCGTCTTCAGACATTACCATTGATCTTCTTTCAGCACCCATCATTACTTTGTCTTTTGCCTCCTCAATATCAGACATTGTCACAACTCTTTTATTTTTTCTTGCAGCAAGTAATGCAGACTCGTTAATTAAGTTGGCTAAATCAGCGCCAGAAAAACCTGGAGTTCCTCGAGCGATAGTTCTTAATTTTACGTCTGGTCCAGTGCTAATTTTTTTTACGTGAACTTTTAAGATAGCCTCTCTACCAATTATATCTGGGTTTCCAACTACGACTTGTCTATCAAATCTTCCTGGTCTTAAAAGAGCAGGATCTAAGACGTCAGGTCTGTTAGTTGCAGCAATTAATATGATTCCTTCGTTGGTATCAAATCCATCCATTTCAACTAGTAACTGGTTTAAAGTTTGTTCCCTCTCATCGTTTCCACCCCCTAAACCTGCTCCTCTACTTCTTCCAACTGCATCTATTTCATCAATAAATATTATACATGGTGAATGTTTTTTGCCTTGTTCAAACATATCCCGAACTCTTGATGCTCCAACACCAACAAACATTTCAACAAAATCTGATCCCGATATAGAGAAGAAAGGCACATTAGCTTCGCCTGCAATTGCTTTAGCTAACAAAGTTTTACCTGTACCTGGAGGCCCAATTAACAATGCTCCTTTAGGAATTTTTCCACCTAATCTACTAAATTTTTTTGGGTCTTTTAAAAATTCTACAATTTCCTCGACTTCTTCTTTTGCCTCTTCTACGCCTGCTACGTCATTGAATGTTACTTTTCCTTGAGCCTCATTTAATAACTTTGCTTTTGATCTCCCAAATCCCATAGCTCCACCTTTGCCGCCTTGCATTTGACGCATAAAGAAAATCCAAACTCCAATAAGTAATAACATTGGGAACCAAGATAAAAGAATTCCTAATAGTGAAGGCATCTTATCCTCCGTTGGAGTTGCATTGATACTTACATTTTTAGAAGACAATTTTTCAACTAGTTCCGGATAATTTGGAGAGTAAGTTTTAAAAGCTTTCCCATCTGATAATACTCCAGAAATATTATTCCCTTGAATTTGAACTTCAACAACTCTGCCAGCCTCTACCTCATTTAGAAAATTTGAGAATGGCAATTTGTTATTTTCAGAATTTATCTTTCTTGGATCCTGAAACATATTAAATAGTCCCACGGATAGTAAAACTATTATTGCCCACATTATTAGATTTTTAAAATTCATATTATTTAAATAGTCATTATTTTTAATATAACAAGTATATTTTAAAGATAATTAAGTTGTAAATAAGACAAATTATATCAGATTTTAATATATTGCTTATTTTTATTCTCTTTCTCCAAAATTATATGGTTTTGATGCTTGATAATTAAGCATCCACCTAACGTAGACTTTGTTTTAGAAGGCATTTCTAGCCTTTTGATTAAATTAATAATTTTTTGAGATCTAGGAGAATAGTATGATTTAGATATTTCAGTAATTGATTTTTTAATTACTCTCATTTTCATTTCTTGGTTTAGATCATTTAAACTTTTTGTATTGATTAAAATCTTAGATTTTTTTCTATGTGCAATCTTTTTATAAATTTGATTAAAATATAAATCCAAAGTATCTCTACTTGAGGCTAAATTTTTAATTGATTTAAATATCTGGTCGTATTTTATACCGATATTCTCAAGAGATTTTTTCAATTTTCTCACTCTTGTTCTTAAGTACTTTGAATCTTTATTTGTTGGGTCCTTAAAAAATTGACTAAAAATAAGTTTTGAGATTTTGGTTAATTGAATTTTTTTTAAATCAAGTAATGGTCTTACCAAGGTGATATTATTTTGTATTTTACTTGATTGTTTCATTGAAGATAACCCTTGTAGGCCGCTGCCTCTTGATAATCTTATAAAAAAAGTCTCGACTTGGTCCTCTAAATTATGAGCAGTTAACATTACTTTAATCTTATTCCTTTTACAAAATTTTGTAAGAAGATCGTATCTTATTGATCTAGCCTCACCTTGAATATTTCTCTTAATTTCTTTTTTATTTCTCAAAATACGTAAATCTATTTTATGTTTTTTAAGTAAATTTTTTACTAATACTGCTTCAGTAAATGAATTTTTTCGTAAATTGTGGTCTACTAGAACATAGTAAAATTTAACTTTATTTTTTAGACTGTAAGACTTTGAAAGAGCTGTTAAGGCTAAGCTATCAGGTCCACCTGAAACGGCGACTAAGAAAATTTTTTTTTTTAAATGATTTAGCTTTTTTTCAAACTTTAAATATATATTTGATAATTCTTTATCATCTTCAAATGAGTTTTTAAGAATTGCACTTGAATTTTTTTTGCTCATATTGAGCTTTTTGTAACACAGACTTACTTGCTTTTGGATATTCTTTTTTAACACCAGAAATCATTTTGCAACCTTGATCTTTTTCTCCTAATTGAACCATTGTTATCCCAAGTTTCAGAAGGTTGTCTGGAGCTTTTTTACTTTTTGGATAATTTTGGTATCCATCTAAATAAGCTGAGGCTGCATCTGAATAAAGTTGTCTTATTCTAAATGTTTCTCCATACCAAAATTGTGCATTGCCTGCCAAATCGTGATCTTTATTTTTTTCGATAAATTCTTTTAAGGCGAATTCAGCTGTTTCATAATCACCAATTTTCATAAAACTAACGGCAAACTCATATTGTTCTTTTGGGCCTTTGTCTGGTAGTAAAGACTCTTTATTTTCTGGCTCCTCTGTTATTACTGTTTGAGCACTTTCTATTGAATTAATTTCTTGTTTTTCTGGTAAGCTTGAAGTTGAGTAACCTGGGTTAGCTCCAAAATCTGCAGGCTGACTAGATCCTGGCAATTTTTTTTTAGATTTTGAATTTTTTTTTGCTGATTCAGGATTTAAATTTTCTAAATCAGAAAACCTTAATTGGTTATCTGATTGAATCTTTGTTACTCTAGAAGATAATTTATCAAGCTTGAAGTTAACTTCTTCAAATTTATTTGTTAATTCTCTAAATTGATCTTCTATCTCATTAAGTTTTAAAAGATGTTTTGTTAAGATATCTTCATTTAAACCTGTTGAATTTTTTGTAGATAAACTTTTTGAAGTTACATCTGATTTTTGATACACCGCTTTTTCAAGAGTTTTTAAATCTTTAATAAGAACTTGAATTTGATCTGCGACAGCTTGTATTTGGATTTCTTCTTCTTCCGATTTTACTGGTAAAAATGATAAAAATAATAATAGAATAATATAAATATAAAATTTATTTTTAATAAAATGCATAGCAAATATTTAAGTATACATAATGGCAAAAAAAAGACCCTTTAATATTATTCGTATTAAAGGGTCTTTTTTAAAAAGAATTTTAGTTTACTTTAACGGTAACTGATCTTCTATTCTGTGACCATGCTAAAGGACTAGATGCAGGATTGACTGGCTTTTCTTTCCCGTAGCTAATTACAGAAATTCTCTTACCTGAAATTCCGTAAGTCATTAAGTAGTCTCTTGCTGCGTTAGCTCTTCTCTCTCCTAAAGCTAAGTTATATTCTCTTGTTCCTCTCTCATCGGCGTGACCTTCTATTGTCACATTAAGCTTTTTATTTTTTCTTAAAAATGTTGCTTGCTTTCTAAGAGTTGCTCTAGATGCAGTTGTCAAAGAAGATTTGTTCGTAGCAAAAAATACCCTATCAGGAACACCAGATGCTAAATATTTTACTGTTTCTTTTCCAGTATAAACATCCCCGTCTAAATCTCCTGATTTTTTAGCTGTTGAACAGGCGCTTAAAATTAGAGTTGTAAAAACTACTAAAAATATATTTTTTAAATTCGTGTTAAGTGTCATTTTTTTCCCTTGGTTGATGGTTGAAATATTTCAAATTATTAAAGATTATTCAAGCTTAAATTACATTAAAAATACCCTTACTTTGATAATAAAGAGGACCAAGATGGGTCTGAGGCATCTGTTTTTGTCTTAAGTTTTCTCTCATTATAACCTGTTATATCAATAGACCACAACGATGCAGAAAATCCCTCACCCTTAGATCCGGCTTTGGTTTCTCTATAAAATACTAATACTCTTCCATTGGGCGACCATGATGGGGCCTCTTGATAAAAATTTTCAGTCAAAAGTCTTTCCCCGGTTCCATCTACTCTCATAACGCCTATGAAGAACCTGCCTTTTCTTACTTTTGTAAAAGCAATCAAGTCACCTCTAGGTGACCAAACTGGCGTGCCATAAATACCTTTTCCAAAAGTAATTCTTTTAACATTGCTTCCATCACTCCTCATGACATAAATTTGTTGTAATCCGCTACGATCTGAGTTGAAAACAATATATTTTCCATCTGGAGAGAATGACGGTGACGTATCAATTGATGAATGATTTGTAATTCTCTCAACGACTCTTGTTTCTAAATCCATCGTATAAATATCTGAATTACCGTCTTTTGCAAAACTCATTATTATTTTTTTACCATCAGGTGAAAATCTTGGAGCAAACGTCATGCCAGGAAAATTCCCAACAACTTCTTGCACACCGGTCTCTATATCTAAAAGGTAAACTCTAGGCATATTTCTAAAATAAGACAAATATGTAACCATTTGATTAGTAGGATTAAATCTTGGTGTAAGAACAAGTTCATTTCCTAATGTTAAATATTTTGTGTTGGCTCCATCTTGATCCATTATGGCTAATTTTTTAATTCTTTCACTTTTCAAGCCAGTTTCCGATACATAAATAATTCTTGTATCAAAATAACCTTCTTCACCAGTTAATCTTTCATAAATTTTATCTGATATGATGTGAGCTACTCTTCTCCAGTTTGAAGGCGTTGTAGTAAAAGCAAGCGCAGTCATTTCTTGAGCAGCTGTTAAGTCCCATAATCTAAACTCAACTTTTAGTTTTCCATCCTTCACTAGTAATTTTCCTGTAACTAAAGCTTGTGCTTTTATTAGCCTCCAATCCTCAAAACGAGGTTTTAGATGAGCAATATCAGGTTTTTGAACAAAGGCGTCTTTTTTTAAAGGATTAAATAAACCAGTATTTCTGAAATTTTTTTCAATAATTGCAGAAATATCATTACCGAGTTCTTTTACTTTTATATTATCATCTTGCTCAGACTTAGTATCTACATGCAAAGGAGAAACTGCGATTGGAAGCGGATCTAAATTACCTCTAGTAATATCTACTTCAATTAATGCGTAAGAAGAATTAGATAATATAAAATAAGCAAATAAAGCTAGTAAAATTTTTTTCATATCAACCTTTCAGCATTTCCGTTGGATTAAAATTTAATTGAATATCCTTCCATTTTTCATAACCAGTTGGTGGAACTTTTAAAGGCTGACATAATCTAACTGCTCGTAGAGCACTTTCTGCTAAAACTTTATAAAATTTTTGACCTGGTTTATTCATTCTCTGATGATCTAAAATTTCAGACTTCATAATGGTACCATCTTTTTTTAGTTGTAATTTAATTCTAACTAGTAAATCTTCATCATAAGGTAACCCGAGTGGAACACTCCAACAACCAAATATTTGTGCTCTTAAAGCATCTTCTTCAGACAAAGTTAGGCCAGTTGCAAAAGAATTTTTTACGCTGCTTTGTGTTAATTTGTCAACTTTATCTCTTTTAACAGCTTCTTCCTCTTTTGCTTTATCAATTAAAGCTGCTATTTGATTAGTATCAACTATTTCTTTTTTTTCAAATTCAGATGACTGTCTAATTTGAGGTTCAATTTCTTCAGGATTTTGTTTTTTTTTAACAATTTGTTTTTTCTCTTTATCTTCGTCAGGTAGAGGAATTCTATCGGGTTTTTCTTTAGCTTTAGCTGCTGGAGGAGCTTGTTCAGAAACTACTCTTTCCTCTTCTTTTTTTTTCGTTTCCTCAATAATTTTTCTTGCCTTTGGTGCAAAAGGTATATTCGTTTTATCAGAGATTTGAATTAGCTCAACAGAAACGATTGGAGGTAAATCAACTGGTTCTCTAATCATGAAAGGAAGGCTTAGCACAGTCAGTAATATCATTACCGAGTGAAATATTATTGAATAAATTAAACTTTTTGTCATTTGTCATTTAGTTTTTGTATGGCTCAGATATTAATGCTACTTTTGAAAAACCTGCACCAGACAACGTTCCCATTACTTCTAAAACACGACCGTAATTAATGGTTTTATCACCTCTTACATAAATTCTTGTATCAGTTCTATTTTTTGCAATCGCTAAAAGTTTTGGAACAATTTTTTGATATGATACCTTATGCTCTTGAATATAAATTTCCCCTTTAGAGTTTATAGAAATTGTTAATGGCTCTTGATCATCAGGCAAAGAGTCAGCTGCTGACTCAGGTAAATCTACTTGTACACCAACAGTTAATAGAGGTGCGGTTACCATAAATATTATTAATAATACTAACATCACATCAACAAATGGTGTTACATTTATTTCACTCATTGGTTCATTTTTTGAGCGATTAAATTTAAAAGCCATCGTTATATAATTGATAAAAATCTTTTTGAAAAATTATCTATTTTTGAGAAGTATCTCTTAGAGTCACTATTAAATTTATTGTAAGCGACTACTGCCGGTATCGCAGCCAGTAAACCTAAAGCTGTAGCAAACAAAGCTTCTGCGATTCCAGGAGCTACTATAGCTAAACTTGTATTTCTTGAAATTGCAATAGACTGAAAGGAATTCATTATTCCCCACACAGTGCCAAATAGACCAATAAAAGGTGCCGTTGATCCAATAGTAGCTAAATATGTAAAATTCTTTTCTATTTTCTTTAATTCATTGTCTATAGCGATTTCTAAAACTCTTTCAACTCTCGCAGCTTGAATTGAAGATGACTGTCGTTTTGTTTTTATAACTTCATTCATAGCTAATTTAAAAATAATAGTAGCGGGATCTTTAGAATTTGACGGTAAATTGTTGTTAAAACTTTCAGCCGATTTAGCTTTCCAAAACTTTTTTTCAAAATCTTCGGTTGAAGCGTTAATGCTTTTAAATAGTTTGAATTTATCAAATATTAATGCCCATGAAAAAATTGAACTAGCAATTAAAAGAATGATTACGAATTTAACTACAAAGTCAGCACGTAAAAAAAGCTTCCATAAAGAAAAGTCTGAACTTCCACCTAAGCCAACAACTTGCGCTGCAATTTCTTGTTCCATTAGAGTTGATTACTTTTAGAATGTGTCATGAATTTGGCGCTTTTAAATTTAATGATGGATTATTTACCTTCGTTTAATCTTGTCTCGCTATAAAATCTAGCTATGAGGATCGCATCAGATTTATTTACATCTTTTTTTTTGGCTAAATTATTTGATAAAGATGGATACATTTCTATTGCTTTTGTTCTACTTGAGTCTTTTGAGGAATTAATCAATTCAAAGTGTTTTTTCCATTTTGAAGGTCTAACAAAAAAAATTGGGAGTTCTAAAGCTGCGCATACACCCTTTATTGCACCAAAAGTTTGCCCAAAATTAAACATACTAGTCACTCCTTGTCCTGGCATAGCATTTACTTGTTCAACTACAACTGAAACATCTTCATTTTTTGAAATATTATTCTTTAGTAACTTTACTAATTGGGCGCTATTTAATTGACGTTTATTTTTTTTTCCTTCAGCCATAACTGGCATTTCAAAAATATCTAAAACTCTGTTGTTTTCTAAAATTGCGATCGCTCCGCTCAATCCAGGATCAATTCCAATAATTTTCATAACTTTAAATCTCTTAAATCTACATTTAAAAAGATGTTTTGAACATCATCAATTTCTTCCAATGTTTCTAAAACATCAATAATTTTCAAACTTTGTTCTTTACTCAACTTCATATAGCTTAATGGTCTCCACTCTATACCAGAGTATATCAAGTCTTTAATTTGATTTTCAAATTTACTTTTAATTTTATAAAAGTCCTCCTTTTCAGATATTATCTCATTATAGTTTTCATAATTAAAACATTCTTTAGCACCAAAATTTGTTGCCATTTCAAAAATTTCATCGTCACTATAAGCTTTTTTGTCGATGTGAATTATTCCACAATTGAAAAACAAGTGAGATGTTGATCCAGATTCTCCTAATCTGCCACCATTTTTCTGTAAAATAGTTCTAATTGATGATGCTGATCTGTTTTTATTATCTGTTAGTGCCTCAATTATAAAAGCAACATTAAATGGACCAAATCCCTCATACCTCAGACTTTCATAATTTTTTTGATCACTTGCCTCTGATCTGCTTATTGCACGCTTAATATTGTCCTTTGGCATGTTAGCTTGCTTAGCAGATTGAATAGCTGCTCGAAGTCTTGGGTTCATAGACGGATCTTTGTCACCTAATTTTGCTGCCACTGTAATTTCTCTAGAAAGTTTAGAAAAAATCTTAGATCTTTCTTTATCAGCTCTTCCTTTTTTATGTTTTATTCCAGCCCAATGTGAATGACCTGCCATATTTAATTAATCAAATTTCCACCAAGTAAAATTCTTGTAACTTTTTTTGCCAATCCAGTTTCATCATTAGCGTCTACAATTATACCTGATAAAGTTCCCTCTCCTTCAGCTGGAAAATGGTTTGTTGCATTTTTATCTTTTAAAAATTTTTTCAACGAATTGTCTTTATTCATTCCAATTACTGAA
>CACOEA010000010.1 GCA_902626185.1 uncultured Pelagibacteraceae bacterium | reverse complement strand
ATAACAAGGGAGAAAAGATGGCTAAACGTAGAAAAAAAGCTAAAAAGAAAAAAGCTAAAAGAAGAAAAAGAAGAAGAAGATAGTTTCGCTTTTTAAAAACGCCCTTTTTATTTTTAAAAAGGGCGTTTTTTTTATTCTATTGTTTCTGAAATTTGAGTCCTACCTAAAGCTTTATCCATTTTTTTTTGGACTTCTTCAGGACTTACTTTCAACACAGCTTCGAACTCAGATTTTAATCTTTCGTAGGCTTTTTCAAATAATTGTCTTTCAGAATAGGATTGATCAGCAATTATATCTGTATTCTTATTTAAATCTTTTACTACTTCTGCTAGTTCGTAAATCTTACCAGAATTAATTTTTTGGTCGTACTCTTGAGCTCTTCTACTCCACATAGTTCGTTTAATTTTAGGCTTAGTTTTTAAAATAGAAACACACTTGTTAATTTGGTTTATAGATGAAATAGGTCTTAACTTAGATTGTTGATTTATTGGGACTGTTAAAGTCAGTTTTTCTTTTTCAATAAAAATTTTGTAAAATTGAATATCTATTTCTCCAATAGTTGCTTTTTCCACTGCAGTAATTTTTCCAACACCGTGTTTAGGATAAACTACAAATTCTTTTAAATTATAAATTCGTTTTTCAGATGGCTGTTTTTTAATTTTTTTAATTTCTGGTTTTTCATCAGGACCTGGAACTTGTGATTTTTTTTCAGTAGCTTTACCCTCAAACTTAAGCTTTGATTTTACTTTAATATTTTTTGTTTTTTTTAAAACTTTAGTTTTTTTAATTTTTTTTGCTTTTTTCTTTTTTGGCATTTTCATTATTTACCTGGTTTTTCTGAAAAATGTTTTTCATACTTATTTTTTATATCTTTGAATTTTTCATGTTCTTCCATAGGTTCTTTTTTTTTGGAAATATTAGGCCATATTGCAGAAAACTTTTTATTTAGCAACAACCATTTTTCCATTTCTTTTGTTCCTTCATCTGTATCAGCTACTATCGCGTCTATAGGACACTCTGGTTCGCAAACCCCGCAATCAATACACTCATCGGGATTAATAACTAACATATTTTCACCTTCATAAAAGCAATCAACAGGACAGACCTCAACACAGTCTGTAAGTTTACATTTTATGCATTCATCTTTTACAATATAAGTCATTTATTTTTTTAATAATTTAAGTTTTATTTCTCCACAAAGTTTGTCTGGAAAATAAATTAAACCACATATTCTTCTCATTAAATTTGATTCGTACATATCTATAGCATTATCAGAAATAATGATTTTCCATAGATGTTCAATTATCTCAGATTTAATTTCAGTAGAATTTTTTTTAATTATATTAGTATAATTTAGTAACTGGTTTGAGTTTTTTTCAATTTCTTCAGCTTTTTTTAAAATTTCGTCAACATCACCATCTTTTAGATAGGATTTTATAAATTCTTTAATGAGAGCTTTTTCTTTATCAGAATATTTTTCATCGATGTTTGCCGCATGAACAAGCATAGCAGCAACACCTATTACACCATTTTTGTCTAAGTTATTCATTTATTTAAATTTAAAGATAAAAGCTTTTTAAATGGATTTTCTTTTTTGTCAAATTTAATAAACTTGTTCTTTTTCTTTTTTTCTCCTTTAAATATGTAAATATCGTCAGTTTTGTCTTTTTTATAATTCATATATGTCATCAGTTTATAAAAATTTTCTTTAGTACATCCCAATAAATTCATCATTTCAGAATTAATTTTAAATTTTCTATCTTTATTAGTGTTATTTAAAATTTTTATAAATAATTTCTCCAATATGTCTATTCTAACGAAAAAATCTTTAAATTTCTCAAATCCACACAATAATAGAAAATTTTTTTCATAGTTTTTGTTATTAATAAAATTTAACCCAGATTTTGGTATTTTATCTCCATCTGATAAGTTATTAAATACTTTCCATAATGAAACTCTAAACTCCACAGCTTTTGGCTTTAACATTTTAGGTAAGTAAACGTGATATCTTCCAATTTTAATACCCATACCCCATAACTTTTTTCTATCATTTGAAGGTATTAACTTTACAATGTTATCAATTTCACTTCTCTTAATTACTCCATTTTTTTCGTATAATTGAAATACCAAAGCTCTTAAATATTGGTTGTCAGTTTTTTGCTGAGTAAGATTAATTAAATCTCCAAGTATGTCTTTTAAATATTTTTCAAACCACGTTTTAAGGAATTCTTCTAATTTTATCTTTGTTTTTGTATCAAGAGACTCGTCTGCTATTACCTCTATTTCAGGGTTTAAATAACTATATCCCTTTTTAAGTCTTGCTATGGGATTTCCTTTCCAAACAATTTTACTACTAGGGTCAACTTCAATTTCTTTGTTTTCGATTATTTCATCGACTCTTTTATCTAGCTCTTCTTTCACACCTTTTCTTGCAGCTTTTTTTATAGATTTTATATCTGTATCAAGTGTCTTAGCTGTAAGTTCTATGATAAATTTAAGACCCTTCAACTCTCCAATAAGCTGTCCATCAATATGAATTTTGTTTTCTTCATTTATTTCAGTCTTTAGAATTAAATCTTGTTTTAGACTTCTAGATAAAATACTTATTTTTTTGTCGATAAAACTTTTAGTTAACTCCTCGTGAAGTTTGTCGGATAACTTGTCCTCAATATTTTTTGTCAATTGAACCCAGTAATCTGAATTTTCAACCCAATTTTTTTTATTAGCTACATAAGACCAAGTTCTTACATTTGATAATCTATGAGATAAAAGATCGACATTACCGTGATCTTTTTCTAAACCTTTTAGTTGTTCTCTCATAAATTTACTTGGTATCTTATTTTTCTTGGTAGACAAGAATTGAAAAACTTTGTCAATAATATTTATATGTTGGCCGTAAGCTTTTTTTTCAAAATCTGGTATCTGGCAACACTCCCAAAGCAATTCAAGATTTTTATGATAAATAATGTTATTAGAACCTTTTTTTAAAAAATGTCTTAATACACTCTCATCTAAAGAGTCATTTGTTCTGAGTAAATCTTTTCTATTTGGTTTGAGTTCTAAAGAAGTAATGAGACTGTCAGGACTTTTAAAATTTAAATCGGAATTTCTCCAATAAATCATTTTTGTTTCAGGCAACTGATGTTTTTCAATATTTTCAATCTCGTCTGAATTTAAACTTTCGCAATCTCCAGTTGTTCCAAAACCTCCGTCATTTTTAAATCTTCCTGCTCTTCCAGCAATTTGAGATAGTTCTATTAAATTTAATCTTCTTGTTTTTTTTCCATCAAATTTCTTTAAATTTGAAAAATAAATTTCATTAATATCCATATTAAGCCCCATACCTATAGCATCAGTAGCTATGAGATAATCAACATCACCTGATTGGTAGAGACCTACTTGTGAATTTCTAGTTTTAGGACTTAACGATCCCATAATAACCGCGGCCCCACCTTTTTGTCTTCTAACTAATTCTGCTATTGCATAAACATCTTCAATTGAAAATGCAATAATAGCCACTTTACGATCTAATCTAGAAATTTTTTTGTAACCAGCATAACTAAGTTTTGAAAATCTATCTTTCTTTTGAAACTCTACATTTTCTATTAAATTATTTATAATGCTTGCCATAACTTGAGAACCTAAAAACATAGTTAATTTTTGACCTCTAGCATGTAACAATCTCTCAGTAAAAATATGACCTCTCTCTCGGTCAGCGCACATCTGAATTTCATCAACTGCTATAAAATCTACAACTTTATTTTTTGGCATAGACTCAACAGTACAAATGAAATAGTCAGCAGTGCTTGGTATAATTTTTTCCTCACCTGTAATTAAAGCAACTTTCTCTGAACCAATTCTTTCTACGCATTTATCATAAACTTCTCTAGCTAAAAGCCTTAAAGGCAAACCAAAAATACCAGACTCGAATTCCAACATTTTGTTAATTGCTAGATGAGTTTTTCCTGTATTAGTTGGCCCCAAAAGAGCGATGATGTTTTGAGAGTGATTTTCCATTCTTGTGTTAGGTAATTTTATTTATACTATATGTAGACCAAAGTTGAGAACAAAGGAAGATTAAAACATGACCGAATCAATTTGTCAAATGTTCTGATATTAAAATTTGAATTGACTTAAAACCCTTACTCCCCGTATAGAGAGAAATAGCTTTTATTGAAAGCTATTATGAAAGATTTAACTAAGAAAAATATTCTAAAGCTCAAACAATCTTCAACATTAGTTATAAATGAAAAGTGTAAAGAGCTTATAAAGCAAGGAAAAAAAGTTTACCAATTTGGTTTTGGGCAGTCTCCGTTTCCTGTTCCAAACGAAATTGTTGATGCATTAAAAGATAATGCTCACAGAAAAGAATACTTACCTATCCAGGGACTTGGAAGACTCAGAGAAGCGATTTCGAAATATTTGAAAGAAAAAACTGGTGTTAATTACCCTAAAGAAAATATTGTAATTACGCCGGGTTCAAAAGAAGCAATGCTTTTATTGCATGTAGCATTTAATGGAGAAATTATTTTATCAGCTCCAAGTTGGGTTTCTTACGAACCGCAAGCAATCATTGGTAGAAATAAAGTTCATTGGATTCAGACTACAAGAGAAAACAATTGGTTTCCTACCGCAAAGCAACTTGAAAAAAAGATTAAATCAATTAAGAAAAAAAATTTAATATTTATACTCAATTCACCAAACAATCCTTCAGGTACAGTTTGTAAAAACTTAAGAGAGCTGGCTGAAGTTGCGAAAAAAAATAATCTTATTGTTTTGTCGGATGAAATTTACACAGATCTTACTTTTTGTAATAAATATGAATCAATATCACAATATTACCCAGAGAGAACATTTATTAGCGGCGGATTAAGTAAATGGTGTGGTGCAGGAGGGTGGAGGGTAGGTTTCTTCGCAGTGCCAGATAAATTGTCAGAGCTTTTAGAAAATATTAAAACTTTAGCAAGTGAGTCTTACTCTACTGTCAATAGTCCAGCTCAATTTGCAGCGGTTAAAGCTTATGAAGGTGACTTTAAAGATTATAAAAATAAAACTACAAATATTTTAAGATCAGTTGGAAATTATGTTTATAATAATCTAAAATCTAATAAAGTCTTAATCAACCCACCTCAGGGAGCATTTTATCTAATGCCAGAATTTCCTAATAAAAAATTTAAAAATTCTACTGAGTTATGTGAAACAATTTTAGATGAAACTGGTGTAGCAATGTTACCAGCTTCAGATTTTGGCTTTAACCCTAAAAAAATGTTAACCAGGTTATGTTATATTGATTTTGATGGAGAAAGATTTCTTAATTCTAACGTCAATGGTAAATTGCTGGATGATAAAATTATAGAAGAGTATGCACCAAATGTAGTTGAAGGTGTCAAAAAATTATCAAATTGGGCCAAAAATCAATAAAGATTCTCTTTGACGTTCGTCTTTATCCATAGTTAAATTATTACATTAACAAACGGGGGATCATATGAAAAAAATGATATCAATGATTTCAGCGGTTCTAGTAATGTTTGCTTTTTCAAGCCCGATTACTTCAATCGCAAAATCAGCAGAGTTCTTTACAATAGGAACAGGCGGACCTACTGGAGTATATTTCCAAACAGGTAACGCTATTTGCAAAATGTTACATAAGTCAGCAATAAGCGCTGATCACGGTAGAAAAAAAGGTACTGCTAAAGCTTACAGATGTACTGCACCTTCAACAGGTGGTTCTAACTATAATATTGGACAAATCAAAGATGGTGAGTTTCAATTTGGTGTTGCTCAGTCAGACTGGCAGTATCATGCTTACAACGGTTCAAGCAAATGGGAAGGAAAACAGTTTAGTAATTTAAGAGCTGTATTTTCTGTTCACAATGAACCTTTCCAAATTTGGGCAAGTAAAAAATCTGGAATTAAAAATTTCAAAGGCCTAAAAGGAAAAACGGTAAACATTGGTAACCCAGGTTCTGGTCAAAGAGGAACTATGGAAGAATTAATGAAAGCCATGGGAGCAGATATGAGTATGTTCAAAGCAACTACTGAACTTACTTCTTCTGAACAAGTAAAAGCTCTTTGTGACGGTAAAATAGATGCATTCGGATATTCTGTAGGTTTTCCTAATGGTGCTATGGAGCAAGCAGCGACTTGTAAAGCAAAAGCTAGCCCAATTAATTTAACTGGTGCACCAGTCCAAGGTTTAATTGATGGAGCAGACTACTATGCTAAGGCAGTTATTCCAAAAGGAACTTACTCTAATCAGAAAAAAGATGCGACAACTTTTGGTGTAAAAGCTACAGTTGTTACAAGCGCAGATGTTTCTGAAGAGCTTGTATACTTAGTGACAAAAGCGGTAATGGAAAACTTTGATGATTTCAGAGCTCAACATCCTGCTTTTGGACCTCTGGAAAAGAAAAATATGATAGCTGACGGTTTATCAGCTCCATTACATCCAGGAGCAATTAAGTATTATAAAGAAGCTGGATTAATGTAATCCATCTACTTGATTAAAATTAAAAAGGCCCAATATTTTTGGGCCTTTTTTTTTAGAATAATGTATCTTAAACAAAATGAATCAAACTTTTCAAAGTAAGATTAAAGATAAAATTCAAGAAGATATTTCTCCTACTCGAAATTTATCAGGCGTACATTTGAAAGTAGTTTTTGGGATAGCTATTCTTTGGACCTTGTTTCAACTTTGGTATGCTTCTCCTTTTCCTTTTTGGTTCAATTTTGGAATGTTCAAAGGTTTACCTGCTAGAGCAATACACTTAGGTTTTGCTTTAACGTTAACATTTTTAATTTTTCCTGTTGTAAGAGGAAAGAAGATATCGGTATTTGATATTCTTATTAGTATAGTCGCTGCGTTTTGTTGTCTTTATATCTATTTTTTTTATGATGATCTTGTTAATAGAGGTGGGATACTTTTAGTTAAAGAGATTTATGGATTTAAAGTTCCTGTAGAGCTTATTATTGGGGCGACAGGCATTTTAATACTTTTAGAAGCAACAAGAAGAGCAATAGGTTTGCCTTTAGTGATTATCGCTATTTGCTTTCTTTTATTTTCTTATTTCGGAAAATACGCGCCTGATATTATTTCTCATGGCGGTCTATCTGTCAAAAGACTAGTAGGTTTTCAATGGTTTGATCAAGAAGCTATTTTTGGAATTCCTATAGGTGTATCCGTAGATTTCATATTTTTATTTGTGTTATTTGGAGCATTATTAGAAACTGCTGGGGGCGGAAAATATTTTTTAGATTTAGCATTTGCAATGGTTGGTAAAATGAGAGGAGGACCCGCAAAAGCTGCTATTTTAGGATCAGGTATGACAGGTATGATTTCAGGTTCTTCAATAGCAAATACTGTTACTACTGGAACTTTTACAATACCAATAATGAAAAAAACTGGATTTTCTCAAGAAAAAGCAGGAGCTATAGAAGTTTCATCATCTGTTAACGGTCAAATTATGCCACCAGTTATGGGGGCTGCAGCTTTTGTAATGGCAAGTTTTATCGGTGTTACTTATTTTGAAGTTGTTAAACATGCTTTTTTACCAGCTATCATTTCATATATTGCTTTATTTTATATATCTCATCTTGAGGCTCTTAAATTAGGGCTTAAAGGCATGGATGATGCGGACGTTCCGCATCTTAAGAGAACCTTTTTATCTGGATTACATTTTTTAATACCAATTTTTGTTTTGATTTTTCTACTTGTTTACATGAGATACACGGCAGGTTTTTCAATTTTTTATGCAACAGTTTCTTTAATCTTAGTGAACTTGATAAATCGTCTTATCAAAAACTCAGATTACAAAATTGGCTTTATTGAGTGGTGGAATCAAACTATTGTAGGTCTTCAAAAAGGTGCAATTAATATGGTGGGAGTTGGAATAGCAATTGCTACCGCAGGTATAATAGTAGGTGCAGTGGGGTCTACAGGGCTTAGCACCAATTTAATAATAGTTATAGAGACGATCGCAAGAGACAATGTAATTGTTTTAATATTATTAACAATTATACTTTGCTTATTACTCGGGATGGGTCTTCCGACTACTGCGAATTATGTTGTTGTGGCTTCTCTAATGGCTACAGTTCTCGTTGATGTTGGAAATGCCTCAGGATTTATCTTCCCATTAATTGCTGTGCATTTATTTGTTTTTTATTTTGGATTAATGGCAGATGTAACCCCACCTGTTGGTTTAGCTTCTTATGCAGCTGCTGCAATTTCTGGCGGCGATCCTTTAAGGACGGGACTACAAGCTATTTGGTATAGTTTAAGAACAGGTATTTTGCCCATAGTTTTTTTATTTAATCATGAACTTTTATTAATTGGCGTAGATAGTATTTGGCAAGCTTTATTAGTTATAATCACTTCTTTAATCGGTATTTTAGTTTTTACCGCAGCTACTCAACAATGGTTTATTAATAGATTGAGATGGTATGAGATCGTAGCTTTCTTAATCATATCTTTGTCATTTTTAGCTCCCGATTATGTTTTAAGTAAATTTTACCCAAAGTATAATGAACAAAAACTCTCAGTTGAAGGACTTCAAAACCTAAATTTCGATCCATCTAAGGAGGTTCATATTAAAGTTACAAGAATTACTGAGTATGGAGAACGATATAAATTATTTGTAATAGATAAAAGAAAATTTGAAAATGAATATAATTTAGAAGAATTTGGAGCAACGCTGATTAATCAGAACAATCAAGTTACTATTGATAAATTGAATTGGAAAGGTGAAGCTAAAAAATCTGGAATGCAAATTGGAGATATAATCAGCAATCTTAAAATTGAAAATCCAGATCGTCCAAACAAAGCAATTGTTTATCCTTTTGCATTTATTTTATTAATTATATTTGGATTTACAAATTTTAAATTTGGAAAAAGAAACCCCTCTTAGAAAAATACTTACAATTATATTTATTTCTTTTAGTATTAATTAACTAAAGCGTATATAATACCCACTACTATTAATATTTCCCATCCAGACATTTTATTACCTCCAAGCATTATTTATAAAATATTTTATGGTTAAATTATGATTAAGTGGTTGTATTTATTATTTTGCTACGTAGGATTGCATAGATTTGAAAAGATAGATATTAATTTTAGTTTTGGCCCAGGTGGTTCAACTGAAACTATAAAATGTAAAGACTGTGGAATTAAAAAAATAAGAAAAAAACGCTAAAGAATCTTCCAAGTTCCTGATGCAGAGGCGATAATTTTATCTGAACCAAATATCTCACAAGAAATAAAAACCAATGTATTTGTTTTTTTTAAAACTTTAACCTTTCCTAATATCTCCTCATTTAGTTTTCCAGCAGAAATGTATTTTATATCTAAATTAATTGTTACACACCTTTTGTTCCCCGCTGTAATATGTGCAGCATTTCCCATTCCTGTATCAGCAATTGTTGCAATGAAACCTCCATGTGCAATGCCGCCAGTATTTAAAAAATTTTCTAAGATTTTAATTCTGAACTCATAATTCGTTTCATCAATCTTTTTGAAAGACAAATCCCCGATATTTTGCATAAAACCTTTTTTAGTTTCGTCCATAAGATTTTTTACCATAAATTGGTGCTAGTTGAGAGAAAATTACAGCGAACAATATTAACACTATTCCAAATATTTTAAGTTCACTTAGAAATTGATTTAAAATGATCCACCCAAATATTGCAGCAAAAACACCCTCCAATGAAAAAATGATTGCCACAGGCGCTGGAGATAAATTTTGTTGACTTAAAGCTTGTAGCAAAAATGCTATCCCACTCGATAAAACGCCAGCATAAAGTAGTTCATTTTTTTCCAGCAATAAATTACCTAGCGTGATGTTTTCAAAGGCTAAAGAAGGAACAAAAGCAATTACAGATCCAATCAAACAAGTTCCCATCGTTATAGCAATTGGATAATTAAATAATTTTAAAAATTTAGATAAACAAACAATATGAAAAGCCCAAAAAAAGGCTCCAAGCAAGACCAATGAGTCTCCCAATCTCACAGTCACGTTATTTATTTCAGTAAGCAAAAATCCTCCAATTATACATACAAAGACTGAGGGCCACACAGACCAATGAATTTTTTTAGAAAATAAAAAATAAGATATAGCTGGAACAATTAAGACATAAAATATTGTAAATATTGCTGCATTTGCAACATCGGTATAAAGTAAAGAATATTGTTGTAATGCAAATCCTCCACTAAGAAAAAATGCAAGAAGTGCTAGATAAACTAGAATAATATTATAGGAAAATTTTTTTTCTTTAATTTTTTTGAATTCAAAAAAGAAAAAAAAAGGAATTAACGTAATAAAACCTAGAAACATTCTTCCGGCAGTAAAAGAAAAGGGCCCGATATAATCCATTCCCATATCTTGAGCAATAAAAGCTGTGCCCCATAAAAAAGAACAAGCTATAGCACAGATCAGAGAGACTAAATTTTTATTCATGATTTTTATTATTGTAATTTATATTAAACGGCAAGCTTGAATGCGAAATCTTTACCTAAGCATTGACTTAAATAAACACAAAATCGAGCACCTTCAGCACCATCAATTATTCTATGATCATAAGATAAAGAAATTGGCAAAATTTTTCTTGAAACTATTTTACCTTTTACCTTTACTAATCTGTCAAAACTTTTGCCGACACCCAAAATTGCTACCTCTGGAGGATTAATAATTGGTGTAAAAAAAGTTCCTCCTATACCACCTAAACTTGATATTGTCATAGAGCCACCAAAAAATTCTTTCTTATCAATTTTTAATTCCCGACAAAGATTACTAGTTTTTTTCAATTCTTCACCAATTTCTTTAATACTCATTTGATCAACATTCCTGATTTTTGGAACCATTAGTCCATGTGGGGTATCTACTGCAAAACCTATATGAAAATATTTTTTATAAACTACCTTATTTTTAGATGTATCAATGGAAGCATTGAAATTTGGAAATTCTCTCAGGGCACTAACTAAAGCTTTCGATATAAAAGCAAGTGGAGTAACTTTTATAATTTCTCCTGAATAGTAATCATAAAGTGATGATCTAAATTGCTCCATTTCTGTAATATCAATCTCTTCATGTTGAGTTACATGTGGTATTTCTGTCCATGATCTTACTAACTGTGGACCAGACAATCTTTTTACTCTTGGAATATCTTTTATTTCTATTTCTCCAAATTCTTCGTGAGGAAACTCTTCTTTATGAACCTTTTTTTCTATTTTACCTTCGTTTACTGTAACTTGAGATCTTACAAAACTTTTTACGTCCTCTTCAGATATTCTCCCAGCTCTTTGTGATCCTGATATTTCTGATACATTGGCTCCTAGCTCTCTTGCAAATTTTCTAACTTTTGGGCTAGCTAATTTAGTACTACTAGATGATGATGTAGGCACGGCTGGAGGGATAATTTTTTTTTCAACAGTACCTTCAACAGAAGAAACAGGTTTTTTAATTTGAGGTTCTTTTTTGTCTACATTTTCAGTTTTTTTTGAAATCTCACCAATATTTAAATTTAATATTAGGTCGCCTTGGTTTACTTTGTCACCAATTTTTACATTAATTTTTTCTATGATTCCTGTATGAGTAGAGGGCACTTCAACACTAGACTTATCACTCTCTAGTGTAATTAAAGAATCATTTTTTTTAATACTTTGACCTTCTTTAACAAGAACTTCTATGATTTCTACATCTTTGAAATCACCCATATCAGGAACAAGAATTTTTTTATTAGCCATAATTATAGATACGGTGGAAACTCTTTATCTTTATCAATTTTATACTTTGTTATTGCTTTTTCAGCTTCTTTTACTGCTATTAGTTGTTCTTTAGCTAAGGCACTTAATGTGTATGCAACAATATGTTCTTTATCAACTTCAAAAAATTTTCTGAGATTTTTTCTAGTGTCGCTTCTACCGTACCCGTCTGTACCTAGCGAGTAAAAATTTTTATCCGTATAAGGTCTAATTTGATCAGAAAATGATCTAGTGTAATCAGAAGCAGCAATTATGGGCCCATCTCTCTTCTCCAAACATTTTTGGACATATGATTTTTTCTTTTTTTCATTTGGATTAAGTAAATTCCATCTTTCTGTTTCCATACCATCTCTTCTTAATTCATTAAAACTAGTTACACTCCATACGTCAGAGTCTATGCCATAATCTTTAGATAGAATTTCTGATGCTGAAATTATTTCTCGTAATATTGTACCGGATCCTAAAAGTTGAACTTTAATTTTTCCCTTATTGTTATTTTCTTTAAATAAATACATTCCTTTTAAAATTCCATCGTCACAATTTTTTGGTTTTTCTGGATGAGAATAATTTTCATTCATTGCAGTTATGTAATAAAAAATATTTTCTTTTTTCTCATGCATTCTCCGTAATCCATCTCTGAGTATTACCGCCATTTCATAGGCGAAAGTTGGATCATAACTAATACAATTAGGAATATTTGAAGCCAGCAAGTGGCTGTGTCCGTCTTGGTGTTGAAGACCCTCGCCAGCTAAAGTAGTTCTACCAGCAGTTGCTCCAATTAAAAAACCTCTAGCTTGTGAATCCCCCGCAGCCCATGCTAAGTCACCGACTCTTTGAAAGCCAAACATAGAATAAAAGATGTAAATTGGTATCATTTCTAAATCGTGATTTGTATAAGAAGTTCCAGCAGCGATCCAAGAAGACATTGCTCCTGATTCAGTTATACCTTCTTCTAATACCTGACCACTTTTGTCTTCTCTATAAGAACTTAATTGTTCAGAGTCTACTGGCTCATATTTTTGACCTTCATGTGCGTAAATTCCGATCTTTTGAAAAAAACCTTCCATTCCGAAAGTTCTAGCTTCATCGGGAATTATTGGAACTAATCTTTTTGCAAGATTTTTATCTCTTAACAAAGCTGTTAACATTCTCACAAGCGCCATAGTTGTAGACATTTCTTTATCTCCAGTAGATTTCATAAAAGTGTCAAAAATATCTTTTGGAGGTGTTTTGATTGATTTGGCGAAAGATGATCTTTCAGGGATAAAACCACCAAGTTTTATTCTTTTATCTTTTAAATATTTTATTTCTTCCGAATTCTCACTCGGTTTGTAGTACTCAATATTTTTAACTTGTTTGTCCGTTAGTGGCACCCCAAATCTGTCTCTGTAATATAAAAGATCCTCTTCATCCAGTTTTTTCTGTTGATGTGTGGTATTGATACTCTCACCTGATTTACCCATTCCGTAACCTTTAATTGTTTTTGCAAGAATTACTGTAGGTGATCCTTTATGTTGCATTGCAGAGTGATAGGCTGAATAAACTTTATGAGGATCATGACCTCCTCTATTAAGCCTCCAAATATCTTTATCTGTCATTGTAGAAACCAATTCTTTTAGTTCGGCATATTTACCAAAAAATTTTTCTCTAACATATTGACCACCTTTTGCTTTAAATGCTTGATACTCACCATCAACACACTCGTTCATTCTTTTAACTAATAGACCAGTTTTATCTTTAGCTAATAGTTGATCCCAGTAAGATCCCCATATAACTTTAATTACATTCCAACCTGTTCCTCTAAAACTTCCCTCAAGTTCTTGAATTATTTTTCCATTTCCTCTTACAGGACCATCTAATCTTTGCAAATTACAATTAATAACGAATATTAAATTATCTAATTTTTCTCTTGCAGCAAGACCAATCGCTCCAAGTGACTCTGGTTCATCCATTTCACCATCACCTAAGAAAACCCAAATTTTTCTTCCTTCATCTTTTACTAAACCTCTATTAATTAAATATTTTAAAAATCGAGCTTGATATATCGCCATGATCGGGCCCAAGCCCATCGAAACAGTTGGGAATTGCCAAAAGTTTGGCATTAACCAAGGATGAGGATAAGAAGATAGGCCACCTTTTGAAACTTCTTGTCGGAATCCATCTAATTGTTTTGCTGTTAATCTGCCTTCTAGATAGGCTCTAGCATACATTCCAGGAGCTGAGTGACCTTGAAAATAAATTAAATCTCCACCAAATTTATTATTTTTTGCTCTCCAGAAATGGTTCATTCCAACATCATAAAGTGTTGCAGCGGATGCAAATGTTCCAATATGACCACCTAGTTCAGGACTTTTCTTATTTGCTTTTACTACCATCGCAGCAGCATTCCATCTAATATAGGCTCTAATTTTTTTCTCAATATTTTGATCTCCTGGAGATTTAACTTCAATCTCTGGCGGTATTGTATTTATATATGGAGTGGTTCTAGTATCAGGAAGCACTAATCCAGATTTATAAGCTTGATCGATAACTTTATTTAATAAATAACTTGCTCTAGGAGCACCATCATTTTCAATTACTGAATTTAAAGACTCAATCCATTCATCAGTTTCTATAGGATCAATGTCATCCTTTGAAGCGGGCTCAGCAAACACTTTTTTTACTTGTTTTATTGGATTTAAATTTCCATTAGTTTCAGGTTTCACTTTTTCTTTAACTTTTTTTGTTTCTCCAACTTTCGGAGCTTGAGAAGCTTGCCCATTTTCAATTGTTGCTAAAATACTTCCCTCAGAAACTTTATCTCCAATTTTAACTTTAAGATCTTTTATTTCACCTGAGGACGGTGATGGTATTTCAAGGCTTGATTTATCACTTTCTATTGTAACTATAGGATCGTTTTTAGTTACTTTGTCTCCTGGTTTGACTAAAACTTCAATTACTTCTACATCTTTGAAATCGCCTATGTCTGGAACAGAAATATTTTGAGCCATAAATACTATTATAAACTGGATGGAACATATTAAAAAGAGGACTTATAATAAACTATAAAGAGTAGGACAAATTGCTTAATAAGTTCATTTTTGGACACATTTTACGCTATTTTTCGTCAATAAGAATTAGTGAAATCAATTATTATGAAATGGCTTATAAACCTGTTTTTAAAAAAAAGAGAAATAAAATCAAATAGGGCATTAATTGTTCAAAAAATCCTATTAAAAAAATACTTGTTAAGATAAATTCATTTAAGCTTATATTGCTTATATGAACAAACCTCTTTGGCAACCATAGACAGATAAAAGAGAAAATTCATTATTAATGGATTTTTGTAAATTTGTAGAGTTAAATCCAAAATCTTTTAATAGCGTTTGGAAGTGGAGCGTTGAAAACCCCAAAATATTTTGGTCCAAATTTTGGGATTTTTCAAAAATAATTGGAGATAAAGGTAAAGAAATAATTAATTTCAATGAGGTTTTTAATAGAACAAGGTTTTTTCAAGACTCAAAACTTAATTATTCTGAAAATATTCTTAAAAAAAAGACGAATGAAATTGCAATAGGTTTCTTATCTGAGAGTGGTTACCAGGAAAAAATATCATGGAATGAATTATATTCAAAAGTTTGTAAATTGTCTGCATACTTTAATAAAATAGGTTTAACTGCCGGTGATAGAGTTGCAGGTTATGTTCCAAATAAAATAGAGGCAATAGTAAGTTTTTTAGCCTGTGCAAAAAATGGAATTATTTGGTCTTCTTGTTCGCCTGATTTTGGAGTTCGAGGTGTAATTGATAGGTTTAAACAGATTGAGCCCAAAGTTTTGATTACTTGTGACTATTATTTTTATAATGGAAAAAAAATTAAAATTATTGACAAAGCTAGAGAAGTGATAAAACAAATACCTACGATAAAAGAAACTTTAATATTTTCATACGAAAAAAAAGACATAGTAGATAAAAAAAATTTTAAAGACTTTAATCAAATTTTAAATAAATCTGAATTAGATGAAAAATTTAAAAGGTTTGAGTTTAATCATCCAATTTATATTTTATATTCAAGCGGTACCACTGGAAAGCCAAAATGTATAACTCACGGCGCAGGCAATGTTTTAATTGAACATAACAAAGAATTTATGCTTCATTGCGATGTAAGAGACAATGATAAATTATTTTATTACACCACAACTGGATGGATGATGTGGAATTGGTTAGTTGGAGGTCTAGCAACTGGATCTTCTATTTTTTTATTTGATGGAGCACCTGTATATCCAAAAATTGATGTTCTTTTAGAGTACTGTCAAAATGAGCAAATAAACCTATTTGGAGTTAGCGCGAAATATATTGACCATTTAAAAAATGAAAATTACAACGCTAAAAATTTAGATCTTAGCAAAGTAAAGATAATAACCTCTACCGGTTCTCCCCTAGCTAGTGAAAGTTTTAAATATGTTTACGAAAACATAAAAGAGGATGTGCATTTAGCATCCATAGCTGGCGGAACCGATCTTGTTGGCTGTCTAATTTTGGGTAACCTTTTTTCAAACGTATATAAAGGTGAAATACAAGGACAAAGTTTGGGAATCGAAGTAGATGTTTTCGATGAAAAGGGCAAAAGCATAAAAGGTAAAGGTGAACTAGTGGTGAAAAAACCATTTCCATCAATGCCTATAAAATTTTGGGGAGATGAAGAAGGAAAAAAATATCACGACGCTTATTTTTCAAAATTTAATAATATTTGGCACCATGGAGATTATATTGAAATAACTAAAAATGATGGATTTATAATTCGCGGTAGGTCAGATGCTACTTTAAATCCTGGAGGAGTGAGGATTGGCACTGCTGAAATTTACCAGCAAGTTGAAGATATAGATTTTGTTACAGAAGGATTAGTTGTTGGTCAAAATTTCAATGATGATGTAAGAATTATCTTATTTGTTACAACTAAAAACAATCAAGAAATAAATGATGAAAAAATAAATTTAATTAAGTCTAGAATTAAAAAAAATTGTTCCCCCAAGCATGTGCCCGCAATAATCATTAAAGCGCCAGAGATTCCAAGAACTAAAAGTGGAAAGATTGTAGAGTTAGCAGTGAGACAGGTAATTAATGGAGAAAAAATTAATAACATAGAAGCGATTGCAAATCCTGAAGCTTTAAAGTTTTATGAAAATTTGCCTCAACTTAAAACTTAAAAAATTTAACAATGAAAAAACTGATAATATTTTATATTAATGCAACTTTTTTTATGATGATCGGTGTTGTATTTGCCGATGTTGTATCTAAAGATCCTAACTATTTAAAAAGGGGTAAGATTGACAAGGTTCATATAGCTAATTATCTAAAAAAGGAATTACGTAAACATAATTATACTATAATTAAAGACCCGACAGGCACATCACCTTTTAAATTAATCGAAAATTTTAGTCCTAGAAAAGGCGATTGTGGAACAGCAGGTCATTTCTGGAGAGAAAATAAAGTTAAAATAGGAACTGGAACTACTGATTGTAATAGTAATAGATTAAGACTTGAAGTTGCTTCAAGTGGAGATTTAAAAATAAGTAAGAAAGCAAAAGAAATATGGGTAGGTTACTATTTCTATGTACCTAACACACCTGATAATTTTAAAGACAAATTTTTACAACCTTACATAACACAATTTTATAGTGTTAATCGCAAAGGTGGCCAAACTGTAGGTGGTTATGCTCCTCAATTTTCTGCTTCTATATACAACGGAAAACTTTCTATTGAAGGCAATCATGTAATTGATGAAAAAAATCTAAAAGGTAAATGGCACAAAGTTGAGTTTAATATTAAATATTCGAAACAATATGATGGTTTCATCAAAGTTTATATTAATGATGAATTAAAAGTTAATAGAACAGGATTTAAAACAGCTTCCCACGATTATGTTGATATTAAATATGGTTCGTATTCACACCCAGAATATGGTGGTGCTAATTATCCTGAGGGATATCAATTCCCATCCCATACAATATATTTTGCTGGGTTTAGCATGAATAAAGATAGAAGTAAGTTATTAACGAGTAAAAATTATAAATATTAAATAATTTTTGCACAATTTTTGTGTAACATTGAGTGAAGTTCAATAAGCTTTTCAAAATTCTTATTATAACCACCACCTAAAACACCACATAAAGGGACATTCCTAGAATAAAAATTTTCGATTACTATTTGATCCCTTTTATTAATTCCATCATCAGAAATTTTTAGTTTGCCTAAACGATCTTCAAAATGGATGTCAACTCCAGCTACATAAAAAACAAAATCATACTTATCTTTGTTTAGTACTTTTAAATATTTATGAAGGATATTTAGATATTCCTCATCTTCCATGTGATCTTTAAGCTCAATATCAATGTCACTCTTTGATTTCTTCGCAGGATAATTAGAAGCACAGTGCATACTAAATGTTAGAACGTCTTTGTCGTTTTTAAATATTTCTGAATTCCCATTTCCTTGATGAACATCTAGGTCGATTATAAGTATTTTTTTTGCGTATCTTTTATTTTTTAAATAGTTGGCTGCTACTGCCACATCATTAAAAACACAATAACCTGCTCCGCATTCAAAGGTAGCGTGGTGACTACCCCCAGCAGTGTTACAAGCAAGTCTCGAGTCTAAAGCAAGTTTACTAGCAAGAACAGTTCCACCAGTTGCAACAAAAGATCTTCTAACCACGCTATCATTAATCGGAAATCCTATTTTTTTTTGAGCCTTTATATCCAAAGTTTTATTCTTTATATGATTAATGTATTCTGTAGAATGAGATGTTTTTAGAGTTTCAAAAGAGCATTCTTTTGGAATATGGAATTTTTTGACTACGCCTTTTTCTAATAAATATTTAGCTAGTGCACCAAATTTTTTAATGGGAAATTTGTTATCATCATTTATTTGTGCAACATAATCTGGATGATTTATTACAGGTAATTCCATAATTTTAATCTATACTGTAATATTATTTTTTTTAAAGAGGTCAAATGGTAAAAAAATATAAATGGAAATGTAGAGTTTTGTTAGTTAAAACTCCTGATTACAAAAACTTGAAGTATAAAAAGGCAAAAGAGCTTTATCAAAAGGATATTAAGCATTTCCATAAAAGGGTTATAAAACTGATTCCAAAGAAAATTGGTAAAAATTTTTTAATTGAGCTATTTGGTTTCGACGGTACAAAAAAACAAACATTTAAAAATTTTGATAGTCGAAAAATTTTTAAGAGCATAGATAAGATGCCGATGTCTAAAATTCTTAAAAATAAAAAAATCAAACCATTAAATTTATCTTTATTTTCTGATTATAATCCTAAAACAACTACCCATGGCTTAGGGTTTAAGGATAAGAAAAAAGCGCTTTATACTGTTAAAGCTATAAAGAACAGAGATTTAAAGTATCAAGTCAATGTTGTTGCTACAATGCTTGGTAGAGCTAAAAAGCATCCTTCACAAACTGAAGAGATGAGAGAAGCAATTGTAGTTTTTAACAAATGGATGAATAACTACAAAAAAAAATAAGAATACTTAATTTACGCAGTCTTTTGCTCTAAACAAACGTCCTTAATTATTGGCACACTAGAGCAATCTAGACACTTATTTTCTTTGACTAGGCAACCTTCACCAGTGATCTTAACATCAATCACTCTATCGCATTTAGAGCAAGATACTGGAATGGTTAATCCACATTTTTTACAATTATAAGTTTTCATGATTTAAACGTAGACCTATTAGAAAATTTTACAACAATTATGATTGGAAATGAAAATCATTATCATTAAAAACATAGAATTTATATTTTAATGATAATCATTATCAAAAAAAGTTATTGATAAACTTTAGTTATAAGAGAGATAAATTGAAATAATTACTATCCAAAAAAATAGATAATAATAAATATATCCTCTTACTGTAAATGGCATCTTTTTTAATTTTCTTTTACCTTTACCTTTATATGGTTTTGAAATTTCCATTATCGTTCAATACACATTGCTATACCCATTCCTCCACCAATACACAATGTGGCTAAACCTCTCTTTACATCGCGTTTAATCATTTCATGTATTAATGTTACAAGTATTCTCGTTCCTGATGCGCCAATAGGATGTCCTAGAGCAATTGCACCCCCATTAACATTGACTTTCTCTTTTGGAATGGAAAGTGTCTTTACTACCGCAATACTTTGTGCTGCAAAAGCTTCATTTATTTCGAACAAATCAACATCTTTAATTGACCATCCAGCTATTTCTAAAGCTTTCTTGGAAGCAGGAATTGGCCCTGTTCCCATCAATGCAGGATCCACTCCACAACTGGCCCATGATTTAATTGAAACTAATTTCTGTAAATTTCTTTTCTCTGTTTCCTCATGAGTCATTATAGTTAAAGCTGCAGCACCATCATTTATTCCTGAAGCATTTCCAGCAGTTACCGTTCCATCCTTTTTAAAGACTGTTTTAAGTCTACTTAAAGCTTCCAGATTTATTTCATTTCTTGGATGTTCGTCTTTATTAAAGTTAAATTCTCCTTTTTTTGATTTTATAATAAAATTAACAATCTCATTTTTAAACTTGTTATCTTTTTGTGCCTTTAAAGCTTTCTCCTGTGAACTTAAAGCAAATTTGTCTTGGTCATCTCTTGTTACCTGAAATTTAGTAGCCACATTTTCAGCTGTAACACCCATATGATATCCATTAAATGCATCCCACAGACCATCCTTTATCATCGTATCAATCATTACCGCGTCACCTAATTTTTTGCCGTCTCTTAAATGAATCGCATGAGGAGCCAAAGACATACTTTCTTGTCCTCCAGCAATGATAATTTTAGAGTCACCCGACTTAATACTTTGAAAAGCCGAAGCGACAGACCTTAATCCTGAACCACAAACTTGATTAACAACATAAGCAGGTGTTTCTTTTGGAATTCCAGATTTCATAGAGGCTTGTCTAGCAGGATTTTGACCTGCACCTCCAGTTAAAACTTGTCCCATTATCACCTCATCTACATCTTTTTCTTTTAATTTAGACCTTTTAATATTTTCAGATATCACAGATGTCCCAAGTGACTCAGCGGGAACATTTTTTAAAGTTCTCCCTAATGATCCTATCGCTGTACGTACCGCAGATGTTATAACAATTTTATTCTTTTCCATTTAAAGATCTTTAATTTTAAATTCTTTTTTAGATAAAGCAATTAATATAGATAATATTAAGAAAAAATATGTTGCATTTCCTGAAGAAAAAAAACTACCAGTAGTTCTAATAGGAAAAATTTCAATAAAAAAAAGAAAAATAAAGGGGGTTATGACGTAGCCAAATCTTTTATCTACGGAAGAGAATTTCTTTATTAAAGATCGATAAATTGAAATAATAGATATTAATAGTAACAGTATTAACCCAATTAACCCAAGATCTGCTAACGTCTCTAAATAATAATTATGAGGATGGGGGCCACAATTTATTACACTTGTTTTTTGACAATTTTTTTTAAAAGATTTAACTCCATCACTCACAAATCTATTTAAAAGCCAAGTTTCATATCCAGCATGGAATTCTTTAACATATACATTTGGCATTCCAATCTTTTTACCATCTATCTCAATTACATATCTTCTACTATCATATCTTTTCTTTATCTCTTTATCTTTTGAGTAGATATCGGAAATCAAAATTATAAATTCTGTAACTCGATCATAATATCGATCCAAATGTTTTTGATAACTTTGATTAAAATTATAAACCGATAAAACTAAAATTGAGGAGATAAAAACAAAAAGTAAAAAAAATTTCCTTAAATTTTTTTCTGAAATAAATATTAAAAACAAACTAAACATTAAAAGAATTAAAGGCATTCTATTTCCTGATAGTATCACAGAAAATATTAATAAAAAAATTATAATTGATAATGTTAAAAAAGAAATTTTTTTATTTTTAAATATCTCAAGCAGTGGTATTGAAAAAATTAAAAATAAAGAGAATCTTTGAATATAGGATCCTGCAATTAATTCATCTCCAAATGGCCCTGACATTCTTCTTCTATCAACGTACTCAATACCAAAAATATCAAATCCAAAAATATACTGATAAATTAAGTCCAAAGATACAAACAAGCAACAAATTGAAAATGAAAAAAATAAAATCTTAAAATGGATTTTATTATTTTTGAGAAGATATCCTATTACAAAATATAAAAGCAAAAATCTCAAATAAAAAAAAGATTTTTTTAAAATCATTGTATCTAAATCATTATTATTTTCATTTAAATTTGAAAAAAAATTTATTAATGAAATTGAAATGATATATACAAAAAAAGTTATAATTAATTTATCTAAGAGATCGTACTCAAATTTAAATATTTTACCTCTATAAATTACTAGAGAAATTAGTATTAAAATAATTATATTCAAATTTAAAACTAGATTGCCTGCTATAAAACTTAATGGTATTATTGCAATTAAGAGAGTTAATGTGTTGTTAATTGTAAGGATATTGAGTTTATTTAACATAAATTATCTTATAATATATTATGTATAATTTGATTTAAATAAATGCAAATTTCTTTTTATCAAAAACTTTATTTTATGTTAATTGCGCCTGTAGCTCAACTGGATAGAGCGCTTGGCTACGGACCAGGAGGTTCTGGGTTCAAATCCTAGCAGGCGCACCAATATAAGATTATCGAAAATTTTTAAAATAAGGTATAGTCACTAAAAATGAAATTATTACTTAATTTATCACTTCAAAAAAGCGTTATTGTGTTTTTTTTAATTGTATTTTTTATTATCTTACTAATTGCTTATATTTTATAAATAAACAGTTGAAAGTAAGAAAGTACCTAAAATTAATCTATAAATTACGAATAAATTAAGACTAAACTTTTGCATATAGTCTAAAAAAAACTTTATTGTTATATAAGAAAAAATAAACGAAAGAGAAATTGATAAAAAAATTAGGAACGAAAAATCTAAACTCTCTGCTGTTATAATATTTTTTAATCCATAAATTGAAATTGCTCCTAAGGTTGGTATAGAAAGTAAGAATGAAATCTTTGCCGAGTCAAATCTACTAAAGCTTAAGAATCTTGCACCCGTAATACATATTCCCGACCTACTTACACCTGGCACCAAAGATAAAACTTGCATAAAACCTATTATTGCTACATTTTTAAAATTAAAATTTGTCTTAATTTTTTTGTGATTTCTATTTTTATCACTTACATAAAGAATAATTCCAAATATTAAGGTCATCCATCCTATTACCTCTATATTTCTAACAATTTCAATTAAGTTGAATTTAACTAATACAAAACCTGTGATTATTACCGGCATTGACCCAAAAATAACTTTAAGTAGAAGATTTTTATTTTTAATAAAATTAAAAATATCTTGTCTAAAAAAGGCGATTACGGCAATAAAAGAACCGATATGCAACCCTACATCGATTTCTAATTTTTTATTTTCAAAATTAGAATATTCTGAAATTAAGATTAAATGAGAAGAAGAGCTAACTGGAATAAATTCTGTTATTCCTTGTACTAAAGATAGAATTAAAATCTCGATCATTCTTTTCTTTAATTATTTTGCGTGTTCATTTGATGACATTGAAATGCATAGCAGGTATGCATAAAATATGCATTAAAAATAAGGGTTTTCAGTACTAAAGGTAAATATTATTTACCTAAATAAGCTACACATTTATATAATTTTCTATTATTTTTAAAATTATGAATAAAAAAATGTTGCAATTTGTGGGACTAAACAAAGAAACTCCTCCTAAAAGAGACGTTAAAAATAGGAGCGAAGATTTCAATGAAATTTACAATGAGTTTATTAGCGGAAAGGCTAATGAACAATCTAGCAGATGTTCTCAATGTGGGGTGCCTTTTTGCCAAATACATTGCCCATTAAGCAATAATATACCAGATTGGCTTAAGCTTACAGCGGAAGGCAGATTGCAAGAAGCATATGAAGTTTCTCAAAGCACAAATAACATGCCTGAAGTTTGTGGAAGAATTTGCCCTCAAGATAGACTTTGCGAGGGAAATTGCGTTATTGAACAATCTGGCCATGGCACAGTAACAATAGGATCAATCGAAAAATTTATTACCGACACTGCTTGGGAAAAAGGTTGGGTAAAACCAATTAAAATAAAAAAAGAATTAAGTCAATCTATAGGTATAATAGGAGCTGGCCCGGCTGGCATGGCATGTGCAGAAGAATTAAGAAAATCAGGATATCAAGTTACTATTTACGATAGATACGATAGACCTGGCGGACTTTTAATTTACGGTATTCCAAATTTTAAATTAGAAAAATTTGTAGTCGAAAGGCGAACTAAACTTTTAAAAGAAAGTGGGATAAAATTTGTGCAAAATTTTGAGGTTGGAAAAGACAAATCACTTAACCAATTAAGAGCAAAACATGACGCAATATTGATTGCTACTGGTGTTTACAAACCAAGGGAAATGAATATACCTGGTCAAGATCTAGCAAATATATTTCCTGCAATGGAATTTTTAACAGCTTCAAATAAAAAAGGCCTTGGAGACAAGGTGGAGCTTTTTGATAATGGAACGTTAAATGCAGAGGGAAAAAATGTTGTTGTGATTGGAGGTGGAGATACAGCGATGGATTGTGTTAGGACGGCAGTAAGACAAAAAGCTAAATCAGTAAAATGTTTATACAGAAGAGATAGAAAAAATATGCCAGGTTCAGTCAGAGAAGTTGGAAATGCAGAAGAAGAAGGTGTTGAATTTATTTGGTTGACGAGTCCTAAAAGCTTTATTGGAAAAAAAAGTGTTTCAGAAGTTGAAGTTAGTAAAATGATATTAGGTGAACCAGACTCATCAGGGCGAAAAAAGCCAATTGTTCAAAGTGGATCAGAATTTAAGATACCTGCAGATTTAGTAATAAAATCCTTAGGATTTGATCCAGAAAATTTACCTAAACTTTTTGGATCTGAAGATTTGATAGTTTCTAGATGGGGAACAATAAAAATTGATTTAAGGTCTATGCAAACAAATCTAGATGGGGTTTTCGGTGCTGGAGATATTGTTCGAGGAGCTTCACTAGTTGTTTGGGCTATCAGAGATGGAAGAGACGCTGCAATTCAAATTGAGAAATATCTTCAAAGTAAAGCAGCAAAAAAAATTAAAGCTGCCTAATCTATGAATAATTACGAAAAAAATAAAAAAATTTTAAAAGATAATTTTTCGTATGATGAAAATATGGAACACGACGCATGTGGAGTAGGAGTAGTTGCAACAACCGATGGGAAAAAATCAAGAAAAATTGTTGAACACGGTATTAATGCATTAAAAGCTATTTGGCACCGAGGTGCAGTAGACGCAGACGGCAAATCGGGAGATGGTGCTGGAATACAGATTGAAATAGCTCCAGAATTTTTCAAGGATAAAATTGCTTCAACCGGACATAAATTGGATGAAAAAAAAAGAATTTGCGTTGGAATGGTTTTTTTACCCCGAACTGAATATGGAGAACAAGAAAAATGTAGAGAAATAATTGAGTCAGTTTTACTAGAACAAAACTATTCTATTTACGGCTGGAGACAGGTACCAATAAATTCAAGTGTTCTTGGAAAAACTGCAGAGCAAAGTAGGCCAGAAATTGCTCAGGTAATGTTTAAAAAAAATACAGATATAAGTACTAATGATTTGGAAAGAGATTTATTTGAAACAAGAAAAAAAATTGAAAAACTAGCTAGAGCTAACCAGCTAAAAAATTTTTATATTTGCTCCTTCAGTTCAAGATCAATAGTTTATAAAGGAATGTTTTTAGCCGAAATGTTAGCTGAATTTTACCTCGATTTGAATAATGATAAATTAACTTCAAGATTTGCAGTTTTCCATCAACGTTATTCAACAAACACTTTTCCTAGTTGGGATTTAGCCCAACCTTTCAGAACGCTTGCTCATAATGGAGAGATAAATACCTTAAAAGGAAATATAAATTGGATGAAAATTCATGAGCAGGATATGTCTAGCCCCCTATTTAAAAACGTAAAAGATTTACAACCAGTAATTCGTAGTTCTTCAGACTCAGGAGCACTTGATAACGTTTTTGAACTTTTAACACATTCTGGAAAATTAGCACCTTTAATTAAACTGATGATGATACCTGACGCATGGTCAAAAAGAAGTAAAACGGTTCCTAAAAATCACCAAGATTTCTTCAACTTTTTAAACAGTACTATCGAGCCGTGGGATGGTCCAGCTGCTATATGCGCTACCGACGCTAAATGGGTTTTAGCCTCAACTGATAGGAATGGATTAAGGCCTTTAAGATATACTATTACTTCAGACAATCTTTTTTTTGCTGGATCTGAGTCTGGAATGATAAAAATTCCAGAAGAAAAGATTATTGAAAAAGGCAAACTCGGACCTGGTCAAATAATTGCAATTGATCTTAAAAAAGGAAAACTATTTAAAGATAAAGAACTTAAAGATTTTTTAGCTAAAGATTACAAAAAATACAGCAAGCAGATAATAGATTTAGAAAAAAAGATTTCTCCAACAAATGAACATCCACAATTTATTGGAGAAGATTTAAGAAAAAGACAATATCTTTCTGGTTTAAGTATTGAAGATTTAGAATTAATTTTACATCCAATGGCAGAAGAAGGAAAGGAAGCATCTGGATCAATGGGAGACGATACTCCTGTAGCAGTTTTATCAAGTCATTATAGACCTGTGTCACATTATTTTAGACAAAATTTTAGCCAAGTAACAAACCCTCCAATAGACTCTTTAAGAGAGAACAAAGTAATGAGTTTAAAAACCAGATTTGGAAATCTTGGTAATATACTTGATTTTGATAATTTAACAGAAGAAGATATTTTTGTTTTGGATAGTCCAATTTTGACTAATTCTCAATTTAAAAAATTTAATAAGTATTTTTCGAAAAAAATAAAAATTATAGACTGTACTTTTGATATAAATACATCGCTAAAAGCAAGAATAGAGTCAATTAGAGAAGAATGTGAAACCGCAGTTCGAGAAGGAAGTAGTGCTATTATACTTTCTGATAAAAATATTTCTTTGACGAAAGCTAGCATACCAAGCGCCTTGTCCGTTGGGGCAGTACACTCTCATTTAGTCAAAAATGGTCTTAGAGGATATTGTTCTATAAACGTTGAATGTTCAGATGCATTAGACACACATTCTTTCGCAGTTTTAATTGGAGTAGGAGCTACTACAATAAACCCTTATTTAGCCATAGACAGTATTTACCAAAGATTTGAGAAAAACCTTTTTGGTAAAACAGATTTTGATAATTGTATTTTAAAATATAAAAATTCTATTGATGCAGGCTTATTAAAAATTTTATCAAAAATGGGAATTTCAGTAATAAGTTCTTATAGAGGGGGTTGTAATTTCGAAGCAGTGGGACTTAGTAGAGCGATAGTTTCAGATTATTTTCCTGGGATGTCATCTAGAATATCAGGCATTGGGATAAGTGGTATTGAGGAAAAAATAAAAAAATTACACGAAAAATTTTCAAAAAAGAACGTTTATACGTTGCCTATCGGAGGTTTATATAGGTATAGAAAAAGTGGTGAAAATCACCAATATCAAGGAAACCTTATACATCTTCTTCAAAACGCAGTTGGAAAAGGTTCTTACGAACTATATCAACAATATTCTAAAGGTATTCACGGTTTGCCTCCGATTAACTTAAGAGATTTACTTAAATTTAAGGATAACAAAAAATCAATAAGTGTAGATGAAGTAGAGCCAATCGATGACATTTTAAAGAGATTTGGTAGTGGGAGCATGTCTCATGGTGCTTTATCTGCGGAGGCGCATGAAGTTTTGGCAATTGGAATGAATAGAATTAAAGGAGCTTCTTGCAGCGGAGAGGGTGGCGAAGACTCAAAAAGATTTAAAATTTTACCAAACGGAGATAATGCTAATTCACGA
>CACOEA010000009.1 GCA_902626185.1 uncultured Pelagibacteraceae bacterium | reverse complement strand
TAAAAAATTTAAACTTTCAAAAAAAATTTTTCTTTTACTGTTCAATTCAGGTTTTAAAAATTTTTCAATATCATTTTTCTTATCAAAAATTGCATTAACCAATGGTATATGCATCGTTGTTTTATGATAAAGAAATTTAAATAAGCCATTTTTAAATTCAACAATGGCATGTATTAAAGATTGAGGATGTACTACTATTTCAATTTTATTAGGATTTATTTCGAATATTTTCTGAGCTTCGACAAATTCAAGCATTTTGTTCATTAAAGAAGCAGAGTCTATTGAAATCTTTTTACCCATCTGCCATTTTGGATGTTTGACTGCTTGACTTGGTTTAATATTTTTTAATTTTGAAATTTTAAATTTTAAAAAAGGACCTCCTGATGCAGTCAAATATATTTTTTTAATTTCTTCTATTTGGTGATTTTCGATCAATTTCATTATAGAAAAATGTTCTGAGTCTATTGGTACTATTTTAGTTTTATTTTGAATTGCAGCTTTTTTAATAAAATTCCAACCACAAATAATTGATTCTTTATTAGCAATTAAAATCTTTTTGCTTTTTTTTACGAGATCAATGGTAGGTTTGAGACCAGCTATTCCGGGTATTGCTGCTATTGTTATATCAGATTGTTTTATATTTTTTTTTTGAAGGTATTTTGTATCAAAAATTTTAATCTTATTTTTTTTAAATCTATTTCTTACCTTTTTTAAAACATCTGGGTTATTGATAATATATATTTCTGGTTTATATTTAATTATTTGTTTACATATTAAACTATAGTTTTTGTCAGCAGCAAAAATATAAAAACTAAATAATTTTTTATTTTTGTTAAATATTTTCAATGAATGAGTCCCGATAGATCCTGTTGATCCTAAGATTGAAATTATCTTTTTCATATTAATAAACTAACAATAAAGTAATAAATCCTATTGGCATACCCAAAAGAATACCGTCGACTCTGTCTAGAATACCTCCGTGACCTGGCAATAAGTTTCCTGTATCTTTTAATTTTGATTTTCTTTTAAAATATGAAAAAAATAAATCTCCTATTTGACAACTCACAGAGGTTATAATTCCAATTGATAAAATTTTTAGCTCAAAATTTTTTGTAAAATAAGAAACTAGCACTATAAACGTAATTGATGATAAAAGTATTGAGCCTACAGACCCTGCTATAGTTTTATTTGGACTAATTTTTGATAATTTTGGTCCTTTAAAAAATTTACCGAATACAAAACCACCTATGTCCGAGGCGATACAAGTAAATAATAAGATGAACAAAAGTATTTTAAAATGAAAAAAATTTGAAAACATTAAAAATGCAGAACTAAATATAAAAACATATAAGGCGAATATTGAATTAAAAGTAATAAATTTAATTTTTTCATTAACGTAGATTTTCATGGTCATTTGTACATATTCTAATAATGAAAGAATGCTCACTACTATCAAAAAATAACCCAACACATAATTATTGATTAGCATTGTTAATACAATAAAAATTAAAATTATTGAGGTGTATATTCTCTTTTTCAAATTACTAATCATCTAAATTGAACCAAAATTTCTTTTTATATTTTTATAATTATTTATAATTCTAATAAAATCTTTTGATTGAAAATCTGGCCATAATTTATCTAAAAAATATAATTCTGCATATGCTAGTTGCCATAACATAAAATTACTCAACCTTTTATGCCCTCCAGTCCTTATTAAGATGTCTGGACTTGGTTGTTTATTTGTATACAAATTTTTTTCAATATTTTTTTCACTAACATTTTTTTTTGATTTTTTAAGAGCACTAATAATTTCATCTTTTGAACCATAATTGATTGCTAAATTAACAGTTATTTTTTTATTATCTTTTGTTCGATTGATCGCTTGTTTTAGAGAGGATTTTATTTGAGAAGGTAAATTACTTATTTTGCCAAGTATATTTATTTTGACTCCGTTAGAAATCACATTTTGTAACTCTTGTTTAAAATAGATTGTGATTAATTTGAACAAGAAATTTACCTCTGATTTAGGTCTTTTCCAGTTTTCGGTAGAAAACACATAAAAAGTAACGAATGGAATTTTGAATTTTGCTGCGGTTTCTACAGTTTTTTTAACAGTTTTAACGCCATTAATATGTCCGAAATTTCTACCTTTTTTCTTTTTTTGGCCCCACCTACCATTACCATCCATAATAAAGGCAACGTGGTTGAGTTTATTCATATTTGTAATATCTCTTTTTCTTTTTCTGATAAAATTTTATCTATATTTTCAATATTGGTATCAGTTAATTTTTGAACATTTTTTTCAAAATTTTTGTTTTCATCTTCTGTAATTATCTTATCTTTAAGTTTTTTTTTTAGTTCTTCATTAGCTTCTCTTCTAATATTCCTTATTGACACCTTGCTTTTTTCACCCATTCCTTTCAATATTTTTATTAAATCCTTTCTCCTTTCTTCAGTTAGATCTGGAATTCTTAATCTAATAATTTGACCATCAATTTGTGGATTAATGCCGAGTTCGGATTTTTGTATAGCTGAATCAATTAGTGCTATATTTGCCTTATCCCAAACTTGAATAGAAATTAATCTAGCTTCGGGAACATTAACTGTAGCAAGTTGATCAATAGGCATCATTTGTCCATACACGTCAATTTTTATAGTATCAAGCATATTTGAATTAGCTCTACCAGTTCTGAGAGTAGAAATATCTTTTTTGAATGATTGAATGCTTTTATCCATTTTCATGGAAAAATTTTTCTCATTAAATTCTGAGCTCATTTTAAACTCCCTCGCCTACTTTATATCTTATATATTTAATAATTTTTAGTTCTTTATCTGCCTTATTTTCTTTAAGAATATCAATAACTTTTTTTTTGGGGTCCATTATCCAAATTTGATTAAGCAAAGTGTTATCATTAATAAATTTTGAAATTTTCCCGTTTGAGATTTTTTCGGCCATTTCTTTTGGTTTTCCAGAATTAATTATTTCAGCTTTTATAATCTCAAGCTCTTTATCTATTATCTCTTTTTTTAAATCATTTTTCTCGATAGCAAGCGGATTAGAGGCTGCTATGTGCATTGATATTTTATTGCCTATACTTTCATTTTTGCCTTTTACAATACCTTCAATCTTTACAACAGAGATAATTTTACCAATATCTTTTTCAAGGGCGGAGTGCACATAATAAAAATTAGTACCTGATTTATTGTCAAAATAGTTTGATCTTCTTATTGTAATTTTTTCTCCAATTTTAGCAATTAAGTTAACTAATGCATCTTTAACAGCAATTCCGCTTTTCATCTTTGTGGAAGTAAGTGTTTCTAAATTCCCTTTTGTTTGAAAATTTATGTCTGATAGTTCCTTGCAGAAAGAAATAAAATCTTTATTTTTTGCAACGAAATCTGTTTCACTATTTATTTCTATTACTGATATATTGCCTTCCTCCTGTTTTACTAAAGCTAAACCTTCAGAAGCTGTTCGACTCATTTTTTTTGAAGCTTTGGCAATTCCTTTTTTTCGTAAAAATTCAACAGATTTTTCAATATCACCATTAGTCTCATCCAATGCTAATTTACAATCTTTAAAACCAACACCAGTTAATTCTCTAAGCTTTTTTATGTTGTCTAGTAAATCTTTGTTTGACATTTAGTTAATTAGTAGAATTAGTCTTTTTTTTTATCAGTTTTTTTTTCTGATTTTTTTTCTGATTTCTTTTCTGATTTTTTTTCTTCTTTTAAGTCTGAATCTTTTATAAATTTTTCTGCGTCTTTAATTGTTTGTTTAAGTAATTCACAATAAAGATTTATAGACCTTCTAGCATCGTCATTTCCCGGTATTGGAAAATTAATATCTGTAGGATCAGAATTTGTATCTAAAACTGCTATTATTGGGATTTTAAGTTTTTTAGCTTCAGCTACTGCAAGTGACTCTATATTTGTATCTATAATAAAAATTAAATCTGGTGTCTTTTTCATTTCAGAAATACCACCTAATGATCTTTGCAGTTTTTCTTTCTCTTTACCAAATTTAAGGATTTCTTTTTTTGTAAATCCTATATTTTCTTTAGAAAGTTGTTCGTTTAATTTTTTAAGTCTTTTGATAGAATTTTGTATTGTGTTCCAATTAGTTAGCATCCCGCCTAACCATCTGTAATTAACAAAAAATTGTCCTGTCTCTTTAGCTAAATCACTTACTTGTTCAGAGGCTTGTTTTTTGGTCGAAACAATAAGTAATTTTCCCCCACTAGAAATTGTCTTGTGTACTTGTGCTAAAGCATTTTGAAGAAATTCTACAGTTTGAGTTAGATCGATTATGTGAATTGAATTTTTTTCACCAAAAATATATTGCTTCATTTTTGGATTCCATCTGAGTGTTTTATGACCTAGATGAACTCCAGCTTCTAATAGTTGTTTAATGTCGACTTTTGGTACGTTCATATTTTTTTCCGGTTAATCCACCACAGTTACTCCATTTAAATGGACCGGGGGGCAATGCCCTTAAAACTGTGTGCGAAATTAATTACTGATATATAGAAAAGATATAAAAAATCAACAGTCTAAACTGAAATTTTTTTCACATATTCCTTAGTTTTGATCAATTTTATTAAATTATAATCTAGTTTTCTTGGATTTTGCAAAACGTAATGAATTTTTTTATTTTGATTATTTACTATTAAATTTACTTCTGTAGAACCGCTATTTCCTAAAATTTTCTTCAGTTCATTCAAATTAAGATTATCGTTTACTTCGATCGTTATTTTAGGATAAGGTTTGCTTATTAAATCAGAAAGGCTGGATATTTTTTTAATATTTACTCTACTTTGTGATTGATCGCCTACAGGCTTATCTTTAAATAACGTCAAAACAAAAGACTCTGACTCTAATATTTTATCCCTATTGTTTACCAAAATTTCAGCAAATAAAAATAATTCAAATTCACCAGCATTATCACTAAATTTCACAATGGCAAATGGAGTGCCTTTAGAACTTTTTTTTTCTTGTATTGACATAATTGTGCCTGCTACTAAAGCTTCATTCTTATTATTATTTAAAAACTCTTGATAAGAAATTATATTTAACTGATCAAATATTTCACTATACTCGGTTAATGGATGGTCTGTTAAATAAAATCCTAAAGATTTAAATTCTTCGGATAATAGCTCTTTTTTAGTCCATTTTTTTGACGACACATAATCAAAATCATTTGTTGAATTAGTGATACTTTCAAATAAACTTGTTTGGTTGTTTATTTTATCCTCATTGATATTTTTAATTTTTTGAATTATTTTCGGAATGGAAGTTAAGATTTTATTTCTATCATTATCAAATTCATCAAATACACCCGCTTTGACTAATCCCTCTAGTTGTAATTTATTTACATCTTTGGCGTCAACTCTATTTATAAAATCTAGCAAAGACGCAAATTTTCCATTTTTTTCTCTTTCTTTAATAATATTTGAAATTGCTTCGTACCCGACATTTTTTATAGCTCCTAAACCATAGAAAATTTTATTTTTTTCAGTTTTAAAATCCGCAAAACAATTATTAATTGATGGTCTTATAATTTCAATTTCCAACCTTTTCAACTCTTCAACAAATTCTCTAAGTTTAGATGTATTAGTTAGTTCTGTTGACATTGTAGCTGCTATAAAGTCTTCTTTATAATAAGTTTTTAAATATGCAGTTTGATAAGCGATTAAAGCATAAGCCGCTGCATGACTTTTATTAAAGCCATACTGCGCAAAAGGCTCAATTTTTGTAAAAACAAAATTTGCTACATCTCTTTTGATACCTTTTTTTATAGCTCCATTTATAAATCTTTCTTTTTGCTTATCTAGCTCTGCTTTTTTTTTCTTTCCCATAGCTCTTCGTAAAATATCTGCCTCTCCAGCAGTAAAACCTGCCAATGTTTGAGCGATTTGCATAACTTGCTCTTGATAAATAATTATTCCATAAGTAGGTTTTAAAATATTCTCTAGTGTTGGATGAATATAGTCAGGGGTTTTGCTTCCGTTTTTACATTCGTTATAAATTGGTATGTTGCTCATTGGACCAGGTCTATAAAGAGCGACTAATGCAATTATATCATCAAATCTATTTGGTTTCATTTGTTTAATGGCTTCTCTCATGCCAGTGCTCTCTAGTTGGAATAATCCAATAGTTTCACCAGTTGATAAAAGGTTAAAGACTTTTTCATCCTCAAGATTAATTTTACTTATATCTAGATCTATATTTTTATTTTTTAATCTCTTTAAAGTTTTATTAATAACAGTTAGAGTTTTTAAACCGAGCAAATCAAATTTAACAAGTCCAGCATTTTCTGACGAATACATATCGTATTGTGTTGAAGGTAAAATTAAGTTTGAACTTTGATCAATATATAGTGGAAATTGCTCTGCTAGTTTATTTCCAGCAATTACCACGCCTGCCGCATGTGTTGCCATATTTCGGTTCAATCCCTCTAATTTTAAAGAAAGGTCAATCAGTTTTTTAACTTTAATATTATTTTTGATCTCGTCTTTAAATCTTGGCTCTCTGTCTATTGACTCCTGTAACGTAAGAGGTCTAGACGGATCAAATGGTATCATTTTACAAATTTTGTCAACATGACCGTAAGATAAACCCAATACTCTCCCTACATCTCTTAAAGCCATTCTTGCTTTTAACTTTCCGAACGTAATAATATGCGCAACTCCATCTTTGTACTTTGATTTTAGATATTCAAAAACTTTATCTCTTTGTTCCTCACAAAAATCTATATCGAAATCAGGCATTGAAATTCTATCTGGATTTAAAAATCTCTCAAATATTAAATCAAACTCTATAGGATCAAGATCAGTAATATCCAAACAATAAGCCACTAAAGATCCCGCACCTGATCCTCTGCCCGGTCCAACTGGAATAGAATTTTTTTTGGCCCATTTAATATAATCAGATACAATCAAAAAATAACTCGAGTAATCCATTGAGTTGATAATTTCTATCTCATGTAAAAGTCTATCCTTGTAAATTGATTTTATTTGATCATCAGATTTATTATTATTTTTTTTTAATATAAAATTTTTTAGTCTATTCTCTAATCCAATTTCAGCTTGTCTTAAAAGCTCTTTTTCAGCAGATGTTTCTTTATCGTTTGATATAGATGGCAAAATAGGCTTTGATTTGTTGGGTTTAAAATTAAATCTTCTAGGAAAATTATAATTGTTTTCTAAAGCTTCGGGTATGTCCTTATAAATTTTTTCCAGTTCTTGAGTATCTTTTAAATAATGTTGGTTGCTATAGCGAAATCTATTTTTATCATCTAAAAATTCTTTTTCTTTAATACATATAAGAGCATCATGAGCTTCAGCCATGTTAGGTTCTAAATAGAAAACTTCTTGGCCGGCTATTAAAGGAAGATCAAGTGAAAATGAAGTTTGTAACAAATAATTTTCATAAGCAGTTTCTTGGGTTTCCGAATGTCTTTGAATTTCTATATACAAGCGATTTTCAAATCGTTTTTTAAGCTCAGTTATTATCTTTTCAAAAAATTTTAATTTATTTGCGTAAAATAGTTTTCCAAAAAAATCATTATAATTGCCTGTCAAGATGATAAGGTCGTTATGGTTCTCAATTAAGTCCTTAATTTCACAATAAGGATCATCTGACTCTTTATTCTTTAAATAGCTAATTGAAGATAGTTTAGTTAAATTTTTATAACCCGTCTCTGAGGTAGCGTATAAAGTAATTTTTCCGATTTGGTTATTGCTAAATATGTTTATTTGCGTTCCAATAATAGGCTGAGTACCTGCCTTACTAATTTTTTCAGCAAATTCTAACGCCCCACATAAATTAAAACTATCAGCTATACCCAAGGCTTTAATCTTATTTTTTTTACAGTAATCAGCTAATTGGTCGATCTTTATTGCACCTTCACAAATTGAATATTGGGTATGAATTTTGATATTATTAAATTGTTTACTTAGATTAGACACTAGTTCGTTTTATATCACCTTTAAAAATACTCAACTTATAATCTGCCTTGTTAGCAAGTTCTCTATTATGAGTTGCAAAAATTACTGTTTTCTTTAATTTTTTTAGTTTCAAGAAATAAGAAAATATTTCAAGAGAAGTTTCATAATCTAAATTCCCAGTTGGTTCGTCAGCTAAAATTAAATCTGTATCTGAAATTAAAGCTCTTGCTATAGCAACTCTTTGTTGCTCACCACCAGATAGTTCGCCAGGAAAATGATTTAACCTATCTGAAATTTTTACAAATTTTAATAACTCTTTTGCTTTTTGAACAGATTTTGAGGTTTTTACTCCTTTTATAATTAAAGGCATCATTACATTTTCTAAAGCAGTAAAATCTGTTAGCAAATTATTATCTTGAAATATTATTGATATATTATTACGTCTTACTTGGTCTTTTTCATTCTCTGATAAGTAATTTGTATCTTTGTTTTTTAATAATATTTTTCCTTTAGTAGGAACATCTAATAAAGCTATTAAGTGTAAGAATGACGATTTACCCGAACCAGATGGGCCAACTAAAGCTATAAGATCCCCTTGTTTGATTTTCATATTAACATTATTAAAAAGATCAATGTTTCCATTTCTATGAACATAATTTTTTTTGAGGTTTATCGTTTCTAAAAGAATTTTAGTCATATTTTAAAGCTCTAAAAGTTCTCATTTTAGCTATTCGTCTTGCTGGAAGATAAGAAGCTAAAGCAGTAATTATCAAAGAGAATATAAATATTAAAATGACCGAATATAAATCGATTTTACTTGGTAATTGTTCTAAAAAATAAACATCTGCAGGAAAAATTTCAAAGTTAAAAATATCAGATAAAAATATTCTTACTTTTTCTAAGTTTTTAGAAACTATAACACCTATAAATATTCCAGAAATAGTAGCTAAGAAACCGATTGTAAATCCAGTTAAGAAAAATGATTTTTTTATTGAGGAATTACTTAAGCCTAAAGTTTTTAAAATTGCAATTTCTTTAGTTTTATTTTTTATTAAAATTGTTAAGCCCGAAATAATATTAAATGCAGCTACTATCAAAATTAAAGTTAATATAATAAACATTACATTTCTTTCAACCTTCAATGCACTAAAAAAAGATTTATTCAAATCTGACCAGGAGTATACAAAATAATTCTCATTTAAATTTTGTATTTGGTTTTTAAAATCATCTGCTTTCATTGGATCATCCAAATAAATTTCTAAATTTTGATCATTTTCCTCTTTATCAAATATTGATAGAGCATCATTTATATTTACAAAGACAAAATTTTGATCAAATTCATAAAAGCCTGTGTTGAAAACTCCAGCTATAACTAAGGTATCTTGTTTGGGAAGTCCGCCAAAAGGAGTGGAAATAAAAGAAGATGACATTAGATTGATCATATCTCCTTCTTTTAATTTCAAATTATATGCAAGCTCTGCACCTATCAAAGCAGTATTTTTTTTAAATTTATTTAAATCATTTTTTGAAATATTATTTTTAAAGAAATTAAGATTTTTTGAATTTTTTGAGTTTATTCCTTTAATTATTATACCTTTCGCGTTACCTTTGCTAACAATCACACCTTCTCCAGAGTAAGACTTTGTAACTATTATATTTTTAAAGTTACTAACGATCTTGTTTGAAAATTGATCATCAATTTTAAATCCATTTGACTCTACGATAACATGGGGATTTAAACCTAAAATTTTTTGAGTTAGATCAGATTTAAATCCGTTCATTACTGACATAACAATGATTAGGATAGAAACCCCCAGCATAATTCCAAGAAAAGAAAAAATGGAAATTACTTTTAGAAAACCCTCTTTTTTTTTTGGACGTAAATTTCTTAGTGAAATTAATCTTTCAGCTTTATTAAACAATTTAATCTTTTTTTAGTTTAGATTTAATGCTTTCCAAATTTAGCATTTCGCTCTCAAAATTAAGTTCTTTAAACTCTATTTTATCACCATCTGATTTCGAACCTAATATGACTTGGTAAGGAATACCAATTAAATCATGTTTTTTAAATTTATTTGACATATTCTCATCTACATCGTCTAACAATACGTCAATATTTTGTTTTTTAAGTTCTTTATAAATTTTTTCTGCTTTTTTTAAATTTTCATTACTGTTTTTGCCCATACTTGTGATTATTACTACATCAAAAGGAGAAATTGATTTTGGCCATTTCATTACATCATTTTTATAATTAGCTTCAATAGCCGCACCCACTAACCTAGATACCCCTATTCCATATGAACCCATTTTGACAGCTACTTTTTTACCACCATGACTGTCAATTAAACCATTTAAAGGTTTAGAATATTTATCACCAAAATAGAAAATATGTCCCACTTCTATACCTTTGGTTCTTATTTGATTTTCTTTTTTGACATTTTTTGCAAAATCTTCTTCTTTAAATTTTTCGTCCGTCACTGCATAAATCGAAGAAAAATCTCTTCTCATTTTGTTTAGGGATTGCTCTGTTAATTCATATTGATTTAAGTCTATTTCAAAAATTTGTTTATCTGCAAAAATTTGACTTTCACCAGTTTCTGCTAAAATTATAAATTCATGAGATAAATCTCCTCCTATTGGACCTGTATCTGCAGCCATAGGTATAGCTTTTAAACCTAACCGATTAAAAGTTCTTATGTATGAATAAAACATTTTATTATATGATTTTTTTGCTTCAGCATCACTTAAATCGAATGAGTAAGCATCCTTCATAAAAAATTCTCTACATCTCATCACACCAAATCTTGGTCTCATTTCATCTCGGAATTTCCATTGAATATGATAAAGAATTTGCGGTAGAGATTTGTAAGATTTTAAGCTCGATCTAAATATATCTGTGATTAGCTCTTCATTTGTAGGACCATACAACATTTCTCTTCCTTGTCTGTCTTTTATTCTAAGCATTTCTTCGCCGTAATCATCGTATCTACCACTTTCTTTCCAAATTTCAGAGGATTGAATTGTTGGCATTAACATTTCTTGAGCTCCAATTAAATTTTGTTCCTCTCTAACAATTTGCTCAATTTTTTTCATTACTTTAAATCCTAAAGGTAACCAAGAATAAATACCTGCCGAGGATTGTTTTATCATCCCTGTTCTAATCATCAATTGATGAGATTTTATCTTAGCCTCTGATGGCACATCCTTAGTAATTGGTATAAAAAGTTTTGATAAATACATTATTGTAAATAATTTCTTAGATTTAAGACTCCAGTGTTTACCAGATAATATATCATAATAAATAATATTGATGTAATTATAGTTGTAATTAAAAATTTTTTAGCCATTTTTGGGTTTTTTGGAGCGCCTGGATCTGAGCCCTCTATGCTTTCTTTAAAGGTTTCTTTATTCGACTTAATTCCGACAGGTAGTATAGAAAAAAAAATAATCCACCAAATCATTACGTAAATAATTATAGATCCAGTTACACCCATTAAATTCTAGCTATATTAATATTTGTGAATGGTTTTTTTCCGATTTTATCCTTAATTATTTTTCTACAATTCTGCTTCAAAGTTTCAATTAGATTTTTTTCTTGATTTGTACTTTTCAAAGAAAATGTCCTACAAATATTTAGTATTTCATCTTCGATGTCAAAAACAAAGTTTTCTGTCTCATTATTCTCTGGCAAGCCTTTAATTGAAATTATTGGTTTTTTTATTTTTCCATTATTACCTACAATAATTGTAATTTCTAAATAGCCATTAACAGAAATATTCTTTCTATCTTTAATTGACTGCGAGTCTTCTTCAACACCTAATTTACCATCTAGATATAATTTTCCAGATGGTGCCTTATCAATTATTTGTGGCTTTTCTCCTGGAAGAATTTTAATTATATCTCCATTTTCTATTAAAAGAGATTTAGGTATTTGCATTTCTTTAGCAAAAGCAACATGTTCTTTCATATGTCTATGCTCACCGTGAACAGGGATTATACATTTCGGTTTGACCCACTTATACATATCTTTTAAATCATCTCTGTTAGGATGACCAGATACATGCACAAAAGCGTTTTCCTCTGTAATAATTTCCATATCATTTTTCACAATTAGATTTTGTAATTGGTATAGTTTTTTCTCATTTCCTGGAATAATTTTTGATGAAAATATTACACAATCTCCTGCCTCTAAAAATACATCTTGGTGTGTTCCGTTTATAATTCTGTTCATTGCGCCCATTGGCTCTCCCTGACTGCCAGTTGCTAGATATAAAATTTTATCTTTTGATACGCTTTTAGAATTTTTTGGTTCTATTGGATCAATTAGATTGCCCAAATAGCCACATTTTCTTGCAGCTTTATAAATTCTTTGCATCGACCTTCCAACTAAACATATTGATCTTCCGGTTTTTTTTGCACAATAAAAAATTGTTTCCATTCTAGCAACATTAGATGCAAAAGATGTTACTAAAATTCTATTTGTTTTATTTTGCATAATTCTGAGTAAACTTTCTCTAACATCGAACTCGGAGCCTGCCCTACCAGGGTTAAAAATATTTGTAGAGTCACAAATCATTGTTATGTTACCTTTTTCTCCTATTTTTTTTAACTTTTTTTCATCAATATTTCCTCCAATTAAAGGATTGGGATCTATTTTCCAATCACCAGTATGTAAAATTGTTCCTAATGGAGTGGTTATGCTTAGACCATTTGGCTCTAATATTGAATGAGTTAACGTTATGAAATCGATTTCAAAAGCACCTAGTTTTATTTTTCCATTAAGTGGAACGATGTTAAGATATTTTGAAATATCAATTTTTTTCTCCTTGAACTTTTCTTGAATTAGTACAGATGTAAAAGGAGTTGCAAAGATTTTACATTTCAAATTTGGCCAAATGTGCGCTATTGCACCAATATGATCCTCATGTGCATGGGTAAGTACGATACCTAACAAATCATCTTTTTTGTCTAAAATAAATCCCGGGTCCGGTATAATTAAATCAATTCCAGGAATTGAGTCATCAGCAAAAGTAACACCAATATCTACGATAATCCATTTTTGATTATCTTGAGGCCCATAAGCAAAAAGATTCATATTCATACCTATTTCGCCCGAACCTCCAAGCGGACAAAAGATTAATTCATCTTTACTCATATTAATTCCTTAAATATTTTTGCTATTCCTTTAATAGTTATATTTTGGTCAATTATAGTATTCTCTTTAATAAAACTTTTGAATAACTTAGCATATCCACCAGTTAAAATAATTTTATATTTAACTTTTGTCTTTTTTTTAATTCTCTTAATTATATTATTTATTAAACCTTCATAGCCCCAAATAAAACCAGCGTTTAAAGCTTCTTGGGTGTTTTTTCCAAAACTATTAAAATTCTTTTTAAGAGAAACTAAAGGCAATAAAGCAGTATTTTTATTCAAATTTGAAATAGATGATGTGACACCTGGAGATATGACTCCCCCAACATACATATAATTATTCAAAATATCAAAAGTTGTAGCGGTTCCAAAATCAACTATTATACAATTTTTGTAATGAAGGGACCCTACTGCATTAGAAATTCTGTCTGATCCAAGTTGTCGATAATTTTGTACCTTTATTGGTAAAAGTTTTTTTATCTTTAAATCTTTAATTTCTATAACTTTAAATTTTTCTTTTGTTAATAATTTTCTTATAAGTCTATATGCATTTGGAACAACGCTAGAAAAAAGTATCTTTCTAGAAAAATTTCTTTTTAATATTTTCTTAAAAAATAACTTTTTTGATTTTTCAACAAATACTTTTTTTGTTTCAATAGTATATGACTTTTTAATCTTAAATTTTTCATTTAAGATAGATATTTTTACGAGTGTGTTTCCTATGTCTCCTACCAAGTAGTTCATTTTTTTAATTTACTATAATTTCTCATTAAATAAGAAAATCGATATTTTTTAATTTCATCTAAAAATTTTTCATAAGTTTTTTTAATATCTTTTAAAATAATCCCGTTATTTAATCTCTTTTTTGAATAATCTTTAAGACTCGATGTTTTATAACCTGAAATATTAGGCGATAAAAAAGTATTAATACCCACACCAACTACTAAAAATTTTTTTTTTTTTAAATGTATGACCTCCTGCAAAATCCCGCAAACCTTTTTTTTTTCAATTAATATATCGTTTGGCCATTTAATGCTCGCTTTCTTGGAAATGTATTTTGATATAACCTTTTTTATGACATAAGCATTTAAAATAGCATATTGTTTAAAATCAATTTTTTTAGATTTCATCTCAAAAAGAATTGAAATAAATAGATTTCCCTTTCTAGATATCCATCTTTTTCCCATAGTTCCTTTTCCTCTAGATTGAGTCTCTGACGCAACTATTATTGGCGAAAGATTTTGCTTTTTAATTAGGTTTAATGCAGTGTCATTAGTGCTTTTTACTTTTTTAAATTTTTTCAACAATATTTTCATTAATTAATAAACAATGAGTTAACAATATTATTTAAAAAAGACGGGTATAAAAAGAAAGTAAGTAATACTGTACAACTTAAAAAAATTGTAAATTGAGCAAATCTATCTTTAATTGGATCAAATGTGATTACGCTATCATCAAAATAAATTGTTTTAATTATTCTTAAATAATAGAAAGCAGATATAACAGTCGTCAATAAACCTATTATCGCTAAAGAGTACATTTCTTGTTCAATCACAGATGAAAAAACATAAAATTTGGCAAAAAATCCTCCGAGTGGAGGTATGCCAGCTAAAGAAAAAAGAATTATCAAAAAGGAAATAGCTAGCGCTGGGTGTTTTTTTGAAACACCCGATAAATCTGAAATATTCTCTTTATATTCACCATTTTTTTTCATCAAATAAAGACACGAAAAAGCTCCAATATTCATAACTACGTAAATTGATATATAAACTACTGCACTTTCGTATCCAGAGGCTTCACCAGTAGCAACTCCTGCTAAAGCATAACCTACGTGACCAATCGAACTATATGCTAAAAGTCTTTTTAAATTTTTTTGAACTATTGCAGCTACTGCTCCAAGTATCATTGAAGCAATAGAGATAAAAATTATTATTGTTTGCCATTCTAAAATAATATTTGAAAAAGGAATAAACATAAACTTTATCAATAATGCAAGGCCAACAACTTTTGGGACAACTGCAAAAAAACTTGTTATTGATGTCGGCGCTCCTTCATAAACATCTGGAGTCCACATATGAAATGGAACTGCTGACACTTTAAATGCAAGTCCTACTAAAATAAACACCATAGCAAAAATTGCACCAGTATTATCTTCATTTAATTGTTCAGCTATTAAATCGAAATTTGTTGAACCTGTGAATCCGTATAATAATGAACAACCATACAATAATAATCCTGAGGACAAAGCACTTAATACAAAATATTTTATTCCCGACTCTGAAGATCTTAGATTATCTCTGTCAATTGAGGCTAAGATGTAAAGAGCTAGCGATTGTAATTCTAGTCCTAAGTAAAATAAAATTATATCATTAGAACTAAGCATAAAAAACATGCCTAAAATTGAAATAAGAATAATTATTGGATACTCAAATTTATTTATTTTTTTTGCAGTAATAAAATTTCTTGATGAGTTTAATACAAATAGACTTGAAATTAGTATTAAAATTTTAAAAAAATTTGAAAATGAATCTTTCATAAAGCTATCTAGAAATATTTTTTCAGAAACATTAGATGAATTAACAATAATTCCAGCTGTTACTAATAATGTAATTGTTGATAAATTAAATACTAAATTAAAACTTTTTTTTGTAAAAACACCTATCATCAATATTGAAAATATAGACAATGTTAAAAAAACTTCTGGCAGGAGTATATTTAAGCTATTAATCATTTTTTACCAATTTAAAATTGTCTAAGTCTTGATTAAAATTTAAAATTAGATTATCGACTGAAACATTGAAGGTTTCCATTAAAGGTGTTGGATAAAATCCAAAAAAGACTATAAAAATTGCAAGTGTGCCCAGCATAAGAACTTCTAATCTATTTGCATCTTTTAAATTTTTTATTTCTTCGTTTTTTGTTTGTCCGAATATTATTCTTTTAGTGAGCCAGAGCATGTAAGCTGCGCCCAAAACAACCCCAAAGGTTGCTAATACTGCTACTAAATAATTTTTTTGAAAACTTCCTGTTAAAACCAAAAATTCTCCCAGAAATCCAGTGGTTCCAGGCAACCCTAATGCTGCTAAAGCAAAAACTAAGAATAAAAATGAATATTTTGGAATATAATTCACAAGACCTCCATAAGTACTTATTTGTCTAGAATGTAGGCGATCATAAACAACTCCGACACATAAAAATAAAGCTGCAGAAATTAGTCCGTGACTAATCATTTGAAAGATACTCCCTTCTATCCCTTGTTTCGTTAAAGTAAAAATACCTAAGGTCACGTAACCCATATGTGCTACTGAAGAATATGCAATTAATTTTTTCATATCATCCTGCATTAGAGCAACTAAAGATGTGTAGATAATTGCAATTATGCTCAGGAAAAAAACTAGTGGAGTGAAAAATTCTGTGGCAACTGGAAACAACGGTATAGAAAATCTTAAAAAACCATAACCAGCCATTTTTAAGAGGATTGCAGCTAATATTACTGACCCTGCTGTTGGAGCCTCAACATGTGCATCTGGCAACCAAGTATGAACTGGCCACATAGGGGTCTTGACTGCAAAAGAACTAAAAAAAGCTAACCATAGTAAATTTTGGTACTCTTTTGGTATTTTAGTTTCATATATCTGTGTAATATCAGTTGTTCCAGTCAACCAATAGATAGCTATTATAGCAACCAACATTAGGACAGATCCTAATAATGTGAAAAGAAAAAACTTGAAAGCTGAGTAAACTCTTCTTGAACCGCCCCATACGCCGATTATAATAAACATTGGTATTAAACCAGCTTCAAAAAAAAGATAAAAAATTACTAAATCTAACGAACAAAAAACACCAATCATTAGGGTTTCTAAAACTAAGATAGCTATGAGAAATTCTTTAATTCTATTTTTTACACTGTTTACACAAGACAAAATGCATATCGGGGTGATAAAGGTAGTTAAAACTATAAATAATATCGATATTCCATCAACTCCTAATTTAAATTTAATATAATCATTTATCCAACTTTGTTCTTCAACAAATTGAAAATCTGAAGAGCTCCAGTCTAGTGAAAACCATAAAAATAAAGAAAGTACTAGAGTTGCTATACTGCTAAATAATGAAATATAAATGGCGCTATTATTGTTTTTTTGTTCTTTCGATAGAAATAAAAAAAACGCACTTACCAATGGTAAAAAAATTAAAGTTGATAGTATAGGAAAATTCATCTTAATTTAAAATTAGATAGGTTAATAAAATTGATAATCCGATCAACATTACAAAAGCATAATCATATATAAATCCAGTTTGAAATCTGGCAGCTTTATTAGAAATCATTTTAATTAATCTTGAAATTCCATCTGGCCCAAATCTGTCTATAGTTCCTAGGTCACCTTTTTTCCAAAAAAATGAGCCTATATTTTTGGCTGTTTTAACAAACAAGATGTCGTAAAACTCATCAATGTACCATTTATTGCTTAGAAAATTATATAACGGTAAATTTGTATTTTTAAACTCTTTTAGAATCGAAGTGTTCGATAAAAAATAGTAATATGAAATAGGTATGGAGATAATTACTATCGCAGGGGTTAAAAATAAAAACCAAGTTGGGATTAACTCATGTTTTATTTCATCTAGGAAAAAAATTGATGTTTGCCAAAAGTCAGAACTATGATTGCCAATAAACATCTCTTTAAAAGTAAATCCAGATAATAAGGCGCCAACTGCCAAAAAGAATAGTGGGATGAGCATCACTAAAGGTGACTCATGTGTTTTTTCGATAGGAGTTTTTTTATTATTATAAGATCCATGAAATGTTTTGAAAAATAATCTCCAAGAATAAAGTGAAGTTAAAAATGCTGTAAAAATTCCTATAACAACTGCATAGTTGCCAAGAATTGTATTGCTCAAATAAGCGTACTCTATGATAGCATCTTTTGAATAAAATCCTGACAGAAATGGGAAACCTGTCAAAGCTAGTGTACCGATAAGCATTGAAATATATGTGTAAGGCAGCTTTTTACTAACTCCTCCCATGTTTCTTATATCTTGTTCATCGTTGAAAGCATGAATGACTGACCCAGAACCTAAAAATAATAAGGCCTTAAAAAATGCATGTGTAAATAAATGAAACATCGCGACATTATAAGCGCCTACACCAGCTGCAAAAAACATGTAACCTAATTGACTACAAGTCGAGTAAGCCACAATTTTTTTGATATCATTTTGAACTAATGCAACTGAAGCAGCAAAGATGGCTGTTATAATACCAATAACTGTAACTAAATTTAAAGCTACTTGTGAATATTCAAAAATTGGTGAACATTTGACTACTAAAAAAACACCTGCCGTTACCATTGTTGCCGCGTGAATCAATGCTGATACTGGAGTGGGGCCTTCCATTGCATCTGGTAACCACGTGTGTAATAAAAACTGAGCTGATTTTCCCATTGCACCTATAAATAAGAAAATACAAATTAATGTTATCAACCCTATTTCTAATCCCAAAAATGTTAATTTTTGATCTGTATATTGAGAAACCATTTGAAATACTTCTTGGTAATTTATAGTTCCAAAATAAAAAAAAATTAAAAATATTCCTAAGGCTAAACCGAAATCACCCACTCTATTAACTATAAAGGCTTTAATCGCAGCATTATTAGCTGTTTCTTTTTTATACCAAAATCCTATTAATAAATATGAACAAAGTCCTACGCCTTCCCAGCCAAAAAATAATTGTAAAAAATTATCCGACACTACTAGTGCTAACATTGAAAAAGTAAAAAGGGACAGATAAGACATAAATCTAGGTTTGTGAGGATCGTGGCTCATGTAACCAATTGAATAAATATGAACTATCGCTGAAATTAATGTAACAACTACTAGCATTACAGAGCTAAGTGGATCAATGTTGATCGACCAATTAGCTTTAAAGTCCCCCGAGCTAATCCATTCAAGAACTATATAATTTCCATAATTATTGTTTTGAGTCCCATCAAAAAAAACTACGATAGATAAAGCTGCTGATATACAAACAAAAAGGCTTGTAGTTACCTCTGAAAAATATTTTGTTATAGACTTTCCCAAGTAACCGACTATCGATCCTATTAGTGGCAGAAAAATTATTGCGTATTGCATTTATCCCTTCATTTCATGAATATCTTCAACTCTTATAGAACCTTTGTTCCTATAATAAATAACTATAATAGCTAAACCAATTGCAGCCTCCGCTGCTGCGACTGTTAAAATTAACATTGTAAAAATTTGACCGACAATATCTCCAGAAAAAATTGAAAAAGAAATTAAATTTATATTGACTGCCAAAAGTATAAGCTCGATGGACATCAGGATAACTATTACATTTTTTCTATTTAAAAAAATTCCCATTACACCTAAAAAGAAAATTATTGCCCCTAATGATAAATAATGGCCTAAACCTATTTCAGTCATCTATTTTCACTCCTGACTTAAATTTAACTTCCTTAAGCTCAATTGATGATGATGGGTTTCTTGAAATTTGTTTTAAATAACTTTGTTTTTTAACTCCGGATCTTTCTCGAAAAGTTAATAAGATAGCACCTATCATAGACAGTAGAAGAATAATTCCTGCTATCTGAAAGTACAAAATATAATCAGTGTACATAACTAATCCTAATTGATGTGTATTTGATACATTTGATATGACAAGAGTACTGCTTGACATTAAATCATCTTTATATTTCCAGCCTCCTACTACAACTAATAATTCCAAAAAAATTAATACACTTACAATTAAACCTGTAGGTATGTGAGTTGATTTTCTGCCAATAAACCATGATTGTTTTTGTTCCGCGACATTGAGCATCATTACAACAAATAAAAAAAGGACAGCTACAGCTCCAACATAAACAATTAGAATAATCATACCTAAAAATTCTGCTCCAACCATGATAAATAAACATCCAACCGAAATAAAATCTAGAATAAGAAAAAAAACAGAGTTAATTGTATTCCTCGATGTAATTACCATCAAAGAAGAAAATATTGCTATGATTGAAAAAAAATAAAAAAAAACAGAATGTACTAACATTTATCTATAAGGTTTATCTAATTTAATGTTTTTAGCTAAGACTGTCTCCCAACGATCACCATTGTCCAGTAACTTTTGCTTATTATAATAGAGCTCTTCTCTAGTTTCTGTAGCAAATTCAAAATTTGGGCCTTGGACTATTGCATCCACTGGGCATGACTCTTGGCAGAGTCCACAATATATGCATTTTAACATATCAATGTCATATCTAGTCGTTTTTCTGCTTCCATCTGATCTCTCAGCAGACTCTATTGTTATGGCTTGTGCTGGACAAACTGCTTCACATAATTTGCACGCAATGCACCTCTCTTCTCCATTCGGATATCTTCTCAGAGCATGTTCCCCTCTCATACGTGGGCTTATTGATCCTTTTTCAAACGGATAATTAATTGTTTTAGATTTTTTAAATATTTCTTTTGTAGCGATTATTAAGCCTTGGACAAATTCCACGAGAAAAATTGTTTTTAAAAACCTTGTTAAATTCATCAGAAATTTCCCTCCGGTAATTTATCTAAAAAAAATAAGAAACTAGCTGTAATTACAAGATATATAAGTGAAAATGGCAAAAATATTTTCCAACCTAATCTCATCAATTGATCATATCTATACCTTGGGACAATTGCTTTGATTAAAGCAAATAAAAAAAATAAAAAAAGGATCTTTAATATCATCCAAATAGGCGCCGGTATCATATTAATTGGGTAAATATCAACTATTGGTAACCACCCTCCTAAAAATAAAATTGTTCCCATTGCACACATAAGTAAAATATTCGCATACTCCCCTAGCCAGAACATCGCGTACATCATCCCCGAATATTCAGTTTGATATCCAGCAACTAATTCTGCCTCGGCTTCTGGTAAATCAAATGGAGGTCTATTAGTTTCTGCTAGTGCAGAAATAAAAAAAATTACAAACATTGGAAATAAAGGAATAACGTACCACAAATCTTTTTGAGCTATTACAATATCTTTCAAGTTCAAAGACCCAACACAAAGAAGAACATTTATGATTATAATTCCAATTGAAACCTCATAAGAAACCATCTGGGCCGCTGATCTAATAGCACCTAAAAATGGATACTTGGAATTTGATGCCCAGCCCCCCATAATTATTCCATAAACACCTAAAGAAGAAACCGCAAATAAATATAGTATTCCAACATTTATATCAGCAAGGACTAACTCTTCACTCATTGGAATCACAGCCCACGCTACTAAAGCTAAAGTCATTGTTACTATTGGAGCTAATATAAAAACAGATTTGTTAGCACTAGCAGGAATTATTATTTCTTTAAAAATATACTTCAACGCATCAGCTAAAGTTTGAAGTAGTCCAAAAGGGCCTACAACGTTAGGGCCTTTTCTTTTTTGCACCAATCCCCAAACTCTCCTATCAAGCCAAACTATTAAAGCGACTGAAACTAAAATTGGAACAAGTAGAAACAAAATCTTATAAATTTCTTGTACTAAAAAATTAATATATGTAATCATTAAGAATTTGTCCCAGTTTTTTTAATTTTTTGTCTAGCTTGACGACATTCACTCATTGTTTTTGAAGAACGCGAAATAGCATTTGAAAAATAATAATCTAATTCCCTGATTACAATTTTTTCACTCAAAAATGTTGAGTTTGAAATATCAAGATTTGACTCGCTGTATTTAGGTAATTCGTTTAAAGATGAAAAATTCTTAATTGAGTTAATAGCTTCTTTTCTAAGGCTGTCAAATTTCATGGTCTTATCATTGTTAATTTTTTTTATAATCATATTAAATATTTTCCAATCCTCTTTAGCTTCACCAATGGGATATGCAGCTTTTTTACATTCTTGAATTCTTCCCTCTAAATTTTCATATAAACCATTTTGCTCTGTATAAGCAGCGCTTGGTAAAATTACATCGGCAATCTCAGCACCTCTGTCTCCATGGCTTCCCTGATAAACTATAAACTCATTATTTTTAATAAAGTGTAAATTGTCTGAACCAAGAAGGTACAATAATTTAAACTTGTGATTATTTAAATTTTCAAAAAAACTATAATCATTTTTACTATTTGGAAAAACTTTAAGATCAATTAAACCAGTTGTTGAAGCGTTTTGGGTTAATATATTTAGGGAATTCCATTCTTTAGAGATTAGTTTATTTTTTTTCAAAAAGGTTTTAAATTCCTCAAAAATAAACTTTCCACTTTTTAACTCTAGAGCAGACTCACCTATAATCACCAACGGTTTTTTTGCAGATAATAATTTTTTAGAAAATTCTGATTTGTTAAAAACAATATCTTTAATATCATCTGTTTTATCTCCGATTATGTTATATTTGTATGTAAGGTCGCCTGGATTTCCTATTGAATAAATTTGAACACCTTGTTCTGAAAATGCTTTTCTTATCCTTGCGTTAACCATTGTTGCTTCAAGTCTTGGATTGGTACCTATCAAAAGAATTAAATCTGATTCTTCAATTCCATTTATTGAAGAGTTGAAAACATAATTAATCTTTTCATCAGGATTTATGTAAAATTTCTTTTCTCTAAATTCTAAATTTTCACTACCAAGTTCTTTAAATAATTTTTTAAAACCTAGAGCATTTTCTAGATTTACCATATCTCCTATATGACCAGCTATTTCGGCTGGTTGAAGAGTTTTTAGTTTATCTATAATTAAATCTATTGCTTCATCCCATGAAGTTTTTTGTAATTTATTGTCTTTTTTTACATATGGAACATCTAGTCTTTGCTTTAACAATCCATCACAAGAATAACGTGTTTTGTCTGATATCCACTCTTCGTTAATATCATTGTTGAGTCTTGGAAGTATCCTTTTTACCTCCCAATTATAAGTGTCTACTCTAATATTTGAACCAACGGCATCCATGACATCAATGCTTTCAGTCTTTTTTAATTCCCAAGGTCTCGCTTCAAACGCATAAGGCTTAGAAGTTAAAGCGCCAACTGGACAAAGATCTATTACGTTAGCTGAAAGTTCTGATTCCATTGATTTTTCCAAATATGTTGTAATTTCCATATTTTCACCTCGCCCAATAGCACCAATTTCTGGAACACCCGCTACTTCGGTAGCAAATCTCACACATCTCGTACAATGTATGCACCTCGTCATTTGTGTTTTAATTAACGGGCCCATATACTTTTCTTTTACTAATCTTTTATTTTCAATAAATCTTGATTTATCTATACCGTAATATAAAGATTGATCTTGTAAATCGCATTCACCTCCTTGATCACATACAGGGCAGTCTAAAGGATGATTAGCTAATAAAAACTCCATTACACCTTTCCTAGCCTTTTCTACTTTAGAGGTGTTAGTATTTATTATCATACCTTCTGCTGCTGGCATTGCACATGAAGCGATTGGTTTAGGAGATTTTTCCATTTCAACTAAGCACATTCTACAATTTCCAGCTATTGACAATTTTTCATGGTAGCAAAATCTTGGAATTTCAACATCGGCAAGCTCACATGCTTGTAAAACTGTCATTCCTTTTTCAAATTCAATTTCTTTACCGTTTATTGTTATCTTAGGCATTTTTGTTTTCTAATAGATGTTGATCAACTAAGTAAGGATTATTTGTTTTTTTCTTAATCAAGGGTTCGTCCCAACATCTGCTCTCTATCTCCTTTCTAAAATGTCTTAGCAAACCTTGTACAGGCCAAGCTGAACCTTCTCCAAATGCACAAATAGTGTGTCCTTCAATTTGTTTTGTGACATCAGAAAGTAAATCTATATCACTTAAAGTTGCTTTTCTTTTGTTGATTCTATCTAATATTCTCCACATCCATCCAGCTCCCTCTCTGCATGGAGTGCACTGACCACAACTCTCATGTTTGTAAAACCTAGCTATTCGAGCCATGCAAGCTACAATGTCTTGTTGTTTGTTGATTACAACAATACCTGCTGTTCCTAATCCGCTTTTGTTCTCTATTAAAGTATCAAAATCCATTGTGATTGTGTCACAAGTTTTTTTAGGCAACAAAGGCATTGATGAACCACCGGGAATAACAGCCTGTAAATTTTCCCAACCTCCGATTACTCCTCCAGCATGTTTTTCAATTAATTCTTTTAATGGTATACCCATCTCTTCTTCCACGTTACACGGTGAATTTACATTTCCTGAAATACAAAATATTTTAGTTCCAGTATTTTTTGGTTTACCTAAAGAAGCAAACCATTTGCCCCCTCTTCGCAATATTGTTGGAACAACAGCGATCGTTTCAACATTATTCACTATTGTTGGGCATCCATATAAACCAACTAGTGCTGGAAAAGGTGGTTTTAATCTTGGCTGACCTTTGTTTCCTTCAATACTTTCCAACAACGCTGTTTCTTCTCCGCAAATGTATGCTCCTGCACCATAATGAATATGGATGTCGAAATCCCATCCAGATCCTGCAGCATCTTTTCCAAGGAGTTTTTTCTTATACGCTTGATCAATAGCCTCTTGCAGTCTTAAACCTTCATTAACATATTCCCCTCTAATATAAATATAACAAACATGAGCGTTAACGGCGTAACCTGCTATGAGACAGCCTTCAATTAATTTTTGAGGTTCAAATCTTAATATATCTCTATCTTTACAAGTTCCTGGTTCAGACTCATCAGCATTTATAACTAAATAATGAGGCCTACTTCCTACTTCTTTTGGAGCGAATGACCATTTTAATCCCGTTGAAAAACCTGCTCCACCTCTGCCTCTGAGTTCAGATATTTTTACCTCATTTATAATCCAATCTCTGCCCTTAGAAATAATATCTTTTGTATTTTTCCAATCATCTCTTTCAAAAGCACTATCAATTTCCCAACCATGTTGATTATATAAATTTTTAAAAATTTTATTTTCAGGTTTAAGCATGTTTTCCTTCTGTTTCAGATCGTACTACCTCTGGGGATGTATTTTTTCTGCCTCTGTAAGATCCTGGTTTTAAAGGTTTGTCTTTAAGTAAAGACTCTAAGATCTCAATAGTATTTTTTTCATCTAAATCTTCATAATAATCATCATTTATTTGTATCATTGGCGCACTAACACATGCACCCAAACATTCAACCTCCATCCATGAGCAGTCACCTTTTTTTGAAATTTCATTTTCATTCGGTGCTATTTTTTCTTTACACAACTTTACGATCTTATCCGCTCCCCGAATTAAACACGGCGTGGTAGTACAAACTTGAATAAAATGTTTTCCTACTGGCGTTAGATTATACATTGTATAAAAAGTTGCTACCTCGTATACAGATATATATGGCATGGATAGCAAATTGGCTATTTTTTTCATAGCAGCCAAAGGTATCCAATTACTATTTTGCTTTTGCGCTAAATAAAGTAAAGGCATCACCGCACTTTTCTTATTTTTTTCAGGATATCTCTTTAGAATTATCTCTATTTTTTTTTGATTATCATTTGTGAAATCAAATTCTTTTGGTTGTTGATCGTGTATTTTTTTTAGGCTCATCGGTCTACCTCTCCAAAAACTATATCTAATGACCCCAATACAGCAGGCACATCGGCAAGCATATGTCCACGAATTAAATAGTCCATTGCCTGCAAATGAGAAAATCCAGGAGCTCTTATTTTACATCTATAAGGTTTGTTGCTACCGTCTGAGATTAAATAAACACCGAACTCCCCTTTTGGAGCCTCAACGGCCGCATAAACATCTCCTTTTGGAACTCTATAACCTTCAGTAAATAATTTAAAATGATGTATCAAAGCTTCCATGGATTGTTTTAAATCATCTTTACTTGGAGGGGTAATTTTTCCATCAATTGATTTTATTGGTCCTTTTGGAAGCTTTTCGATACATTGTAAAATAATTTTTACACTCTCTCTCATTTCTTCAATTCTACAAAGGTAACGATCATAACAATCTCCATTTTTTCCAACTGGAATTTTAAAATCTAAATCTTCGTATATTTCATAAGGTTGAGACTTTCTTAAATCCCAAGGAATTCCCGAACCTCTTAACATAACACCAGAAAAACTATGATCTAAAGCCTCTTGTTTTGTTACAACGCCAATATCTACGTTTCTTTGTTTAAAAATTCGGTTATCTGTGAGTAAAGACTCTAAATCATCTATGATTTTAGGAAATGATCTACAAAATTTCTCTATATCTTGAACTAATTTTAAAGGAATGTCTTGATTGACTCCTCCTGTTCTAAAATAATTTGCATGAAGCCTTGATCCAGAAGCTCTTTCATAAAAAGTCATTAATGTTTCTCTTTCTTCAAAACCCCAAAGAGATGGGGTTAAAGCACCTACGTCCAGTGCTTGAGTAGTTACATTAAGTATGTGACTTAAAATTCTTCCAATTTCACAAAAAATTACACGGATATATTTTGCTCTGATTGGCACTTCAATTTCAAGTAATCTTTCTGCAGCCAAAGCAAAAGCATGTTCTTGATTCATTGGGGCTACATAGTCTAATCTATCAAAATAAGGCAAAGCTTGGGTATAAGTCTTTTGTTCGATGAGTTTTTCTGTTCCTCTATGCAAGAGACCTATGTGCGGATCAGCTTTTTCAACTATTTCACCATCTAATTCTAAAATTAGTCTTAACACCCCGTGTGCTGCTGGGTGTTGCGGGCCAAAATTTAAGCTCATTGATTTAGTTTTTTTTGTCATTTTCTTTCAATTTTTTTACTTGTTTTAAGTATTTAGTTCCTTCCCAAGGACTTTCAAAATCAAAATCTCTATAATTTTGTTCCAGTTTTACTGGTTCGTAGATAACCTTTTTTTCTTTTTCAGAATATCTGACCTCATTAAAACCAGTGAGAGGAAAATCTTTTCGTAATGGATGGCCTTTAAAACCATAATCTGTAAGAATTCTTCTTAGGTCAGGATGATTTTTAAACTTAATCCCGTACATATCAAAAACTTCTCTTTCCATCCAATTCGCTGAAGGGGAAATCTTTGTTATTGAGTTTACAACTTGGTCCTCATCAATTTTAATTTTTAACTTTACTCTAAGGTTTAATTCATGAGACAAAAATAAATATACTAATTGAAATCTTTTATCATGATCGGGATAATCAACACAAACAATATCAATCAGTTGTTTAAATTTACATTCATCATTTGATTTTATAAATTGAATTACTTCGATCAGGTCTTCCTCGTTAACCTCAAACAACAACTCTGCATTTTTAATTTCAGATATTTGAATTTTGCTTGCTAACTCTGAATTAATTAATTTTTCTAGTCTTTGTAAATTTTCTAATTTCATTTCTATCTTTTAATTGTACCTTCTCTTCGAATTTTTTTTTGTAGCTGCATTATTCCATAAAGTAGTGCTTCTGCCGATGGCGGGCAGCCAGGTATGTAAATATCTACCGGAACTATTTTATCACAGCCTCTTACCACTGAGTATGAGTAATGATAATAGCCTCCACCATTTGCACAGCTTCCCATTGAAACGACATATCTGGGTTCTGGCATCTGGTCGTAAACTTTTCGAAGAGCTGGGGCCATTTTATTTGTTAGTGTGCCAGCAACAATCATAACATCAGACTGTCTCGGGGATGCTCTAGGTGCAGCTCCAAATCTTTCTAAATCATAACGAGGCATTGAAGTTTGCATCATTTCAACTGCACAACAAGCTAAACCAAATGTCATCCAGTGTAATGAGCCTGTTCTGGCCCAATTGACCAAATTTTCTGAAGATGTAGTTATAAACCCTTTATCTGCAAAATCTTTTGCTAACTTTTTAAATTCTTCAGGTATTTCTTTCTCTTTACTCTCAAAAGGTCTCATGTTTATTCCCACTCTAACGCTCCTTTTTTCCATTCATATATGAAGCCAATTGTTAAAACTCCAAGAAAAAACATCATTGACCAAAAGCCCAATGCTCCAATTTTTCCTAAAGATATTGCCCAGGGAAATAAAAACGCTATTTCTAAATCAAAGATAATAAAAAGTATTGCAACTAAATAAAACCTCACATCAAATTCCATTCTTGAGTCGTCAAAGGCGTCAAATCCACATTCATAAGCTGAAAGTTTTTCAGGATCTGGATTACTGGGCGAAGCTAAAAAATTAGCTAAAATAAATCCAATACTCAAAAAAAGAGAAATAAATAAGAATATAATTATAGATAAGTAATCTGATAAAAAATTGTAAATCATGTTTTTATTAATACCTACCTTGATACTTAAAGTTCAAGGATTCTTATATTAATGTCTAACTTATAGCATTTAAATCTTGAGAGTACAGTACAAGATGGTAGCACTTTTATTAACATAAAAGCTAACATTTTTTGTTAAATGAAAATCATTCTCAATTAGTGGCGGGAGTGACGGGACTCGAACCCGCGACCTCCTGCGTGACAGGCAGGCGCTCTAACCAAGCTGAGCTACACCCCCACATTATTCAATATGGTGGGCGGTAAAGGACTCGAACCTATGACCCTCTCGGTGTAAACGAGATGCTCTACCAACTGAGCTAACCGCCCTAATTAAACAAAAACGAGATATACAATAAATAATTTATAAAGTAAAAAAGTATTTAAGTTTTGGTCAAAAGCAGTAATATCAAATAATAATGATTTTAAGCTGTAATTCATGTGGAAAGAAGTTTGTTGTACCAGATAACGCTATAAGTGCTGCTGGTAGGTTAGTTCAATGTAGTTCTTGTGGAAATAAATGGAAACAATTTCCAATAAAAGAACCTGTGAAAGCGAAACCTAAAATTGCTAAAATTGAAAATTCACCACAAAAAATTAAAAAAATTACAAAAAAGA
>CACOEA010000008.1 GCA_902626185.1 uncultured Pelagibacteraceae bacterium | reverse complement strand
GTAGACATTAATTATTAATCTCCCTTTTGTCTTCTACATCAGCATTTGATTTTATACTAGCTTTTATTTCCATAAACCTTAATAATGTTTTGGTTGTTCTCTTTTAATTCCTAAACCAAATCGTTCTGGAGCGTCAGCTGGTGGTGGCAAATTGTCTCTAGAGCCATCAGCCTCTGCTAAATTTTTTTGTATTGCTGCTCCTGGCTTATAAAACATATGAGCAAATTTTGACCAGTAAACTCCACCAAATAAAACCAAATTAGAAATTATATATAATATTAAAAATAAATAGCTAAGTCCGATCATGTTTGAAAATTGTGTGTATGACCACGCAAAACCAAATGTTGAACAAGCTAGTAAGGCTAGCACGAATAAATCAGCAGTTATGATTCTATACCATGGATGAGCTTCAGCAGATACGTCAACCCTTAAAAAAAACCAAAACCAATATCCTCCTAAGCATGTTAATAATGCTCCTGCATGCCACAACGAAGTAATATAGGTCGGTGCAATTGATCCATCAGTGTATTTAAAAATTAAGACAGCAGAGGTAATCCAAAATAATATTGTGCCATACATGCCTAGAACATGAGCCAATCTTCTTTTGCCCATACCAAGCTCTGAAGTTGTTGCAATGTCGTGAGCGACTGTCTTTAAAATAACCGCAGTTTTTTTTCCAGTACTTAATTCGGTTTTAGCAAATTTTTTTGCCTTTTTAGCGTTCCTAAAAAAATAAACTACATTTTTCTTATGAAGCATATCTAAACCAGTGCTAATTATTACTAATAACACCATTGCTACAACAAAATATTGCATCGCTGCTGCTGGAATTATTAATGCTAAATCTGCGAACGGATTATTTGTAAACATAATGAATTTCTCCTAGAATAATTATTTTATATATGTGATTATAGCAGGTCAAGTGAGAACCAATCGCAACTATTTAAGTTTTCCCTCTTTTCTCATCTGTTCTCTAATTTTTGTTGCTGAAATTTGTTGGGTTTTTTCATCAAGAACTATCTCCTCAATTTTGTATCCTACTCCTCTTCCATAACAAATATTTGTAATATTTGGAACCAATGTAATCTTTATTCTATTTTTATAATCTTTCAGGGCTTCAAAAATATTCTTTTTTACAGTTTCAAAATCAAAAGGATTGTCATCAACTCCTTTTACATCTCGAACCATTATATTTACCTGTCCGGTTTTTTTAAGTATTTCCTCAAAAAGTTTTTGATGTCCTGCATGCCATGGTTGCCATCGACCTAACATCTGAGCTGTTGGGAGTTTATTGTCCCAGACGTGATTGTCGTTTTTCATCTTGCTTTAATTTGGTCTTTAAGCTGCAACTGGCTCTAGTTTATGTTTAGCAGTCATACCACTCAAAAAGTTCCAAAGAAATTTAGCTGTTTTTAAAGATGCTTTTTCAGCTTTAATTTGTTCTTCTTTTGATAGACCGTCTAACAATTTTTCACACTCAGCCCTATGAATTACATCAGCTGATTTGTGTGCTTCAAAAAACTCAAGACCTTCCTTGGAGCTCACACCATAAAATTTTTTAAGACCTTGAATTTTTGTTTCAGCTATCTCGGGAATTTGTCTTTCATAAGTATATAAAGACGCCAAACCTTCTGCATAAGAAGCTCTTGCTTGTAAAAAGAAATTATCAATCATTTTTTTTGTAAAAGTTTCAAGTTTTACATTTTCTATTTCTTTTTCATCTGCACCCATTGCTTTAGCAAAATTTTTCCATAGTTTTGGGTGGTCTCCATCTTTATTTTCTTCATCTTGTAAATTTTCTAAAAGGATTCTTCTTTTCTCGATATCATTACATATTGAGTGCGTAGCGCTGATATATCTAGGAAAAGCTTTTACGTGTTGGTAGTATTGTTCTGCATAATCCTTGATTATTTCTCTTGTTAATTTTCCCTCATTCCAATGTATTTGATAAAAAGGGTGTTTTAATAAATGAAATTTGTCTAATTTTTCGCCTAGTTCTTTTGAAAACATGTGATCTCCTTTTTTAAGAATTTAATTTGATATAAAAACACTACTAAATACGATATCCAATTTAAACAAAAATAATTATCCACAATATATAAATTTTTACTTAAGATGTTCACCTTTTGATTCACTTTTGATTCCATGGTGGACTCAAAATACAACCAGAGGGTGTTGTTATCCACAATATGAATTACAAAGCTTTTTCTTCCTCAGTTTTTCTTACAAGAGGTGTCTCATCAATAGGATAATGAACTAAGGTTGCAAATATTGAAAGCGCAATGGCAATGTACCAAGCGTAGTCATACGAACCGTATAAATCGAAAAAATAACCTCCTAAGTAAGCTCCTAAAAATGCACCAATTTGGTGACACAAAAATACTATGCCAAATAAAGTACTTAGATATTTTGTTCCAAATATTTGTGCAACTATGCCATTAGTCGGTGGAACAGTTGATAACCAAAGTAGGCCAAATGTTATACCAAAAATAATTGAATTTAATAGAGATGGTGGTGAAAAAATAAATACACAAATACTTACAGCTCTTAAAAAATATAAAATACTTAGAAGATTTTTTTTTCTATATTTTGTTCCAAGATAACCCATCCCCAATGTTCCAAATATATTAAACAAACCAATTAATGCTAAAATAATTGTAGCTGACCAGCCTCCCATTCCTCTATCTTGCATGTAGCCAGGAACATGGGTGCCGACAAGAGTAATTTGAAACCCACAAACAAAAAACCCTAAAACTAAAAGAACGTAACCTCTGTGTGAAAAAGCTTCCTGTATTGCCGCTGTAAATGATTGTTCTCTGTCTGCTTTAGAGGAGTCTATTAATTTCTTTGACGGTAGTAAAAAAAGAGAAGCTATTAGTCCAAACGCGATGAAATACATAAAATATTTTAATGTTTGTTCCCAGCCAGATACTCCGAGACTATACTGAGTAAAAAGTGGTGATAAAAAATAACCTACAGAAGCTGCAGCAGTAACATAACCTGTGGCCAATGTTCTTGTTTCATTAGGAAAATGTTTGCCTACTTCTGAGACAGGTACCCCAATAGCAGTTGCTCCTAAAGCAATACCGATTAATACGCCTAAACTTATTTGAAAAAAAATTCCTGTATTCGGTCCTGCATATAACATATAGATACCCAATCCAAATATTATGAAACCTAAAAATACAGCCTTACTTCCTCCAAGTTTATCGGCTAAGTAACCAAATAATGGAGCAAATATTCCCCAAAATAACATTTGTATACCAATCGCAAGGCCAAACTCTGTTCTTGTGCAGCCCAATCCTTCTTCAAATGCTTTAAAAAATAAACCAAAGGTTTGTCTAAGGCCCATTGAAATTAAAATTATTGTACAAGCTGACAATAAAACAATTAAAGCTAGTTTGTTCGGAATAAATTTAAACATTATTTAATATGTCTTAAAGATTTTTTCAAATCTTGAACCAAGTCATTTGGATCTTCTAATCCAATATGAAGTCTAACAATATGTTCATCCTTTCCAAATCTTAAATACCTTCTTGTTTTGGTATATTTAGTATCATCTCTTAGATCTTGTAAAAGGGCTAAACTTTCAAAACCACCCCAGCTATATCCTATACCAAATAATTCTAATGAATTAACAAATTTTACCACGGATGATTTTTTTTTACTTTTTACGACAATTGAAAATAAACCATTCGCTCCTGAATAATATTTTTTCCATAATTTGTAACTTTTTGAAGAAGGTTTGTAAGGATAAAGAATTTCTTTTATCTTTTTTTGTTTTTTCAAAAAATTAATTACTACCAACGTATTTTCATAATGCTTTTTTAGTCTTACATCTAAAGTTCTAAGACCTCTAATAATTAGATATGCTTCGTCTGCAGACATTCTATAACCAGATAATTTGTAAAAAAACATTACTTTTTTAAAAACTTTTTTATTAACCGCTAATGATCCTCCCATTGCATCTGAATGTCCTGAAAAATATTTAGTTGCTGATGTGAATGATAAGTCAAATCCTAATTTTAATGGTTTTAAATATAAGGGCGTTCCCCAAGTGTTATCTAAAAAAGTTAATATATTTTTTTTCTTAGCTAATCTTACAATTTTTGAAAGATCCTGAAATTCAAATGTGTTACTTCCTGGATTTTCAACAAGAATCATTTTAGTTTTTTTTGTAATTTTGTTTTGTAAATCATTAAAATTATCTGGATCATAAAACTTTGCGTTTATATTAAATTCGTTCACTAACTCCTCTGAAATTTCTTTAGTGGGTCCGTATACGTTGTCAGAAACTAATATTTCATCTCCAGGTCTACACAAACTCATGATAGCCAAAGCTACTCCGCCAAAGCCAGTGCCAGTAAGAAAAACGTGATAAGCTTTCTCTAGCTCTTTAAGAATATTTTCTAGTTCAATAGTTGTAGAACTGCCGTATCTTCCGTAACTATAGTAACTAATCTTTTTATTAGCTTTAATTCTTTTTTCGTGTTGCACTAGTTCTTGCATAGAATTAAAAAGTATAGTTGATGCACGAGTGACTGATGGATTAGCTGATCTATTGATGCTATCTTTTATGGGTTGTTTTAAAAATGTGCTTATAGACTTTTTCATAAAATAAGTATAATTGGAGCTTACATAAATTTTAAAGAACAAAATATAAAAAAGGAGGCAAAAATATGGGATATCCAAAAAAGCACAGAGGCCGTAGAAAAATTGGCTCTAAGAAAAGAAGAGCACGAAAAAGAAACAAAAGAAAATAATCAGTATTAAAATGATAAGTGAAATAACTCAAATAAGAAAATTGAGTTTATGGATATTTTTAATTCCTTTAATAGCCATTAACCTCTGTTTGTTCATCTCACAAAATCCTGAATTTTTAGAGAATACTATTTTCAGAGTTGATCAGATTGGTAGATCTGGTTTTTCAATCCCTTATCTAGATGGCAGCTTATCAATAAGTAGAGCTTCCAGAACTTTTCCTCAGTACTTAATATTCAAACCTTCTATGATTCTTACTGCTTTTTTTTTATATATCTACTGGAAAAATAACAATTTACTAATAAATAAAGTTTATTTATCGAACATTAATTATAAGTTTAAGACTTTCGGAATTTTATCAGCTATTTTTTTAGTAATACATTCCCTTTTGCTTGGTGTTAAATTTGATATTCAATTGTATAAATTATTTAGAAGAATAGTTCTATTGTTGTTTATAATATTTGAAATAATTGCGCAGGGTATCTTGGTTTATCATCTTTATAAACTGAAACTTAAATTAATTAATTTTATAAATATTAAAATATTATATTTAAAGATTTCATTGGTGGCCATTTTGTCTTCTGTAGCAATTTTAAGTATTCCGATTTTAATTACTAAAGGTAACACTCATTTTAAACATGCACTTGAATGGAATTATTTTGTTGGAGTTGTTTTGTTTTATTTGTTTTCGAGATTTTACTGGAGGAGAACCACATAAATTTCTAGGCTTTCGCCCAGAAATTTAGTAGTTTTGGCTCGTCGTTGTATGCGCTACCGCCAAGCCTTCCCGATGAACTATTCTAGCGCTACTAGGTTCACCTTTCTGCCCTTTAAGCTTGAACCTCTCGGTTTTTCCCTAAATGGCCAGTTAAGAGTTGCCTCTTAATTAATTTCATTAAATCATATTAAAAAAAAAAGAGTATCACTTATTACGAGATAGAATAGTGATTGTTAACTAAGTGGATAAATTTCTATTGAATGTCTTGTGAATCCAACCACCCCCAAGTAGTTTATCCCCAAACTCATCTTTCATATAAAAAACGCACGCTTGACCCGGCGAGATACCTGTTTCTCTGTCTAAAATTTCTACATTTGCTTCAGTTTTATTTGAAAAAAAAATTTTAGATTTCAAAAGTTTTCCAGTTGATCTTACTTTTATACTAATTTCATTATCGAATTCTTTTTTTTCTCCTAATATGTTTACATCCCTTAATTTGATTTTTTGAATTTCTAAAAGATTTCTTTCCCCAACAGTAATTGTATTCTTATTTGCATCTATATTTACAACGTATAATGGATTTTTATTTGAAATTTTGATACCTTTTCTTTGTCCGATAGTATAGTTGACTATCCCATCATGTTGGCCTATTTCTTCTCCTAAAACATTTAGTATTTTACCTGACTTAAAGGACTCCGGTCTAAATTTCTTAATTACAGAACTGTAATCACCATTAGGAACAAAACAGATATCTTGGCTGTCTGGTTTATCTGCAACATTAAGTTTAAGTTTTTTAGCTAACGATCTTGTTTCAAATTTATCTATTTCACCTAGAGGAAACCTTAAGTAGTCAAGTTGAGCTTGTGATGTGCTAAATAAAAAATAACTTTGATCGCGATTAGTATCTTTTGCCCGATACATATTTGCGTGACCATTTTTCTGTACTCTTGTAACATAGTGTCCAGTTACAAGAGCATCAGCTTTTAATTCTTTAGCATATTTAAATAAGTCTCTAAATTTAACTGTTTGATTGCATTGAACGCAAGGAATAGGCGTTTCTCCGGACACGTAGCTATCTATGAAAGAGTCAACCACTTCACTTTTGAATTTTTTTTGATAAAATAATATTTTGTGCTTAATATCTAGTGTTTCCGAAACTCTTTTGGCATCTAAAATGTCTTGCCCCGCACAACATTGTCTGCCTGAACTAGATTTTTTTGTATCATCATATAATTTTAAGGTAATACCTGTAACATCATACCCTTCTTGTTTCATTAATGCTGCTACCACTGACGAGTCTACTCCACCTGACATAGCAACAACTACCTTTGTGTCTTTGGGTGATTTTTTTATTCCTAGTGAATTAATCATGATGTGTGTATATTATAAAAAAAATAAATTTTCCATTATGCAATATGATCTAGAACCAGGTAATTTTGTAGTAAATCCACTAGAAAAAAATTGGGGTATTGGTCAAATTCAATCTATTATCAAAAATATGGCTACTGTAAATTTTCAAAACTGTGGTAAAAAAGTAATTAATCTTGAAAACGTTACTTTAGAAAAAATCAGTAATGAATAATAAAGAACTAAAAGACATTGTTGAAAATTTAATTCCAACCTTTGATGAAGCAGGTAGAGAGTCTATCAAAATTGAAAAAGAAGGCATTAAAATAAAGACTAAAGAAGATGGATCTCCAGTAACTAATGGAGACTTAAAAGTTAATGAAATTATTACTAATAAGATTAGTAAATTAACCTCTAGTATTCCAATAATTTCTGAAGAAACGGTCGACTTAAACAAAAAGAATACATTAAAAACTTTTTGGCTAATAGACCCAATTGATGGAACAAAAGAATATATTGCAGGTCGTAATGAGTATACTTTAAACGCAGGTTTGATATTAGACACACTTCCAGTTCTTGGTATTATTGGTGTACCAAAAAAAAAACAAATTTTTTACTCTTACGGAAAAGATAGTTCATATTTGTTAGAAAAAAATCAGAATAAAAAGTTAAACTGTAAAAAACAATCACCCAAAGGTGAAATTCATGCTTTAACAAATAATAAAAAACCACCTGAACTAATTTTAAATAAATTAAAAGAATTTAAAGTTACCTCATTTAGAAAATTAAGTAGTTCCTATAAATATTGTTTAATAGCCACGGGAGAGTATGATCTATATTTAGATAAAGTAAGAGCAAATGAATGGGACGATGCAGCAGGTCATGCAATCGCTGAAAATGCTGGAGCTATTGTGACAAGTTTAGAAAAAGAAAAATTTATCTATGGTAAAGAAGACTATAAAAATCCAACTATTTTAATTAGACGAAGCGATAATTTAAATGATTAAAACAATACTAATTATAATAACCTCTGTAACCTTATTTGGTGTACTTTTTTTTATAATTGTAAGGAATTTGCTTAAACGCAAATTAGACCAAATTGTTAAAGATAATAAGAATAAAGATTAAACAATTTTTAGAAATTTATTGAATTCATTAGCATCAAGATCTAAAACTCTTTTTGACAATTCATAATTAAAACCACCTCTAGCCAATATCCCCATATCTTTTTTATAATAAAGTTCTCTATTAGCTTGTGGTCTTAATGGCCCAATTCTTCTTCTCTTACAAAGTTTTATCGCCGAAACAAAGTCAGGCTCAATTTCATTATCTTTTATCTTATCCAAACTTTGTTTAATGTATTTACTTTCAATTCCTTTATTTCTTAATGACTGATTAATCTTATTTAAAGAATATCCTCTTCTTAAATACATTCTAGCTTTAGAGTCAGAATACATTTCATCATTAAGTATTTTATTTTTTTCTAAGTTTGTTATAATTTTATCAATAATTAATGAGACTTCTCTTTTTGATTTTGATCCTTTAATTTTAGTGAGGTATTTTTTTAATAAGTAAACTTTTAATTGTTGTTTTGAAGGGTTATATTTTTCTAAATATGAATAAGCCATATCTTTCAAATTTGTAGTTAGGTCTTCAAAATCACTTTTATTTGATGTGGGATTCATTAGTTTAATATACTATATTATTTTACATGATAAATGATCTTCTAAATTTTTTAAACTATGAAAATATTTATTTGATAGCAAACTGGGGGGTAATACCTTTTTGGTTAATGCTTTTAATAATGCCTAATAACTTTTTTACAAATTTTTTTATACAATCTATAATTGCTCCGTTGATTTTAGCTTCTGCATATGTGTTTGTTGCTATTAATATATTTAATAACGGAAATATATTAGACAGTTTCGAGTTATATAGTGGTTTAGAAGGATTGTACTCGATGTTTTCTGATGAGGGTTTTCTTTTAATATTTTGGTTACATTTTTTAGCTATAAGCCTTTTTGTGGGCGCATGGATTATCAGGGACTCGCAAAAATACATGGTGCCAAGATTTTTTGTAATAGTTTCTCTTATATTGACATACTTTAGTGGTCCAGTAGGGTTATTTATTTATTGGTTTATAAGAATTTTTTTTTCAAAAAAAATTAATTTCAATGATTAAATCTTTTGACTTTTATTTTGATTTTGTAAGTCCTTATTCCTTTTTAGCTCACAAAGAAATCAAATTAATAGAAAGAAGAAAAACTGTAAAAGTTATATACAAGCCTATTCTTTTAGGTGGTTTACACAATTTACACGGAATAAAAGCACCAGCTTTTATCCCGGCCAAGGCAAAACACATGATACGTGATTGTAAACTCATCGCTGAAAAAAATAAAATCAAATTTAAATTCAATTCTTATTTTCCAATAAAAAGTTTAAACCTAATGCGAGGAGTTTTAGTTGCTGAAGAAGATAATATTAAAAGTTACTATATCGACAACATATTTGACTCAATTTGGAGAGATGGATTGAACATGAATGATGAGAGTGTTATTCAAAAAATACTTAAAAACTTAAATATTAATCCGAAAACTTTTTTTCTCAGATCTCAATCATCTTCAATAAAAGATTTGCTTAGAAAAAAAACAAATGAAGCTTATGAAAAAGGTGTTTTTGGTGCACCAAGTTTTATTTCTAATAATAAAGTATTTTGGGGACAAGATAGAATTGAGTTTGCGATTAATGAAGCGAATAAATAATTTACTTCTTTTCTTTCACAACAACTTTTAATCCTGCATCTTTTAACGCTCCAAATCCACCACTTACATGTGCTACATTTCTAAATCCCATATCCACTAATGATTTTGTAGCTAAAGCAGAACGAAAACCTGCCCCGCAATATAGGACCATTTTTTTCATATCACTCACTTTATTTGATTTGTAGTAGGTGCTCTCCGGATCTAACCAAAATTCAAGCATGCCTCGTGGTATATGCTTTGAATTTTCAATTGTTCCTTCGTTCCAAAGCTCACGAATATCTCTAATATCAATTAAGGTAATTTCATTTTTATCACTTAATTGTTTCACCGTTTGAGGGTCTAAAGTTTCAATTTCTTTTTCCGCTTCTTGTACTAATTTTTGAGATGATTTAATGTTCATAGAACTAAATTATAAACTAATATATACCTTATGTCATAATGAAAAAAATTAATAATTCAAATAAAACCAATTTTTTTAAAAGATTATTTATCAAGGTCTGTAGGATTCTAGGTTTTGAAATAATTGATCAGGCTCAATTTAGATCTCCAACTTTAGAAAAAGATCTTGATGAAATGCTAAGTATACCTGGAAAGAAATCAATAACTTTACCTCTTGGTGAAATCAAAATTAAAAAGAAAATTAATTCATTCAAAATTATTTTAAGAACTTGCACATCAGAATTAATTATGGATCAAAATAAGAGGAGATTATTTGATTTTGATAAAAAAGAATACACTTTGAGAACATTAAGATCTTTGATAAATTCAATCAAGAAAGCAAAGTCTATATTTCCTAATATTAAATTTGAATTATCCATAACTGATACAAATTCTATAGATGGAGACATTTATACTATTAAAGAAATTCTTAAAAATTCTAACATTAAAAGTAATTTTATTTCTGTTAATTTGGAGGAATTCAAATCTAAGATTAAAGAAGGTTATTCTAAAGCTAAATTTGCGAATATGGCTAACTTTTATAATTCTTTAATCATAGCAAAAAATGAGAATTTTGACTTATTTTATTTTGTAGAAGATGATTATATCCACTCCCCTCAGGCGATAACAGAAATGATTTTCAGTTATGAAAAATTTTACACAATTTTTGATAAAGATTTAATATTGATTCCCTCTGATTATCCTTACCTGTATACAAAAGATGAAAGTACGAAGATTTATCTTGGTGAAAAATACCATTGGAGACTTGTATCTGAGAGCTTAGTCACATTTATGACCAGTAAAAATATTGTTGATGAAAATTACGCTAATTTAGAAAAAATGGGTATTCAATGGATTGATCCATGGGAAAAACCTTTGCACGAAATTTATAAGAAAAATCCATGTCTTTCACCTTTGCCTGCCCTTGCTTATCATTGCGCTAATATAAATTCTGTTTTCGGAGTATCACCATTTATAGATCATAAAAAATTGTGGGATGAAAATAAATAAGGCCCGAATTAACGGGCCTTATCTTAATTACTATCTAACGAGGGAAAAGTAATTAATCTCTTATCGAATAGGCAACAACTCCTATTTCTGCTTTATCAGTTCCTAGTTTTTCAGCTGCCTTACTAATTCTTAAACCAATTGTAGATTTTAAAGCTACAAAAACAATGTAAGATAAGACAAAACTAAACGCGACTACTGAAAGTGTTCCAACAAATTGAGTTCCAAGAGATGTGTCTCCATTTGTAAAAGGAACGACCAAAGTACCGAAGATACCAGCAAACATATGTACAGGTATTGCGCCTACTACGTCGTCAAGTCCAAAACTTTCAAGCATTTTAGTACCGAAATACATAATAATTGCACCTATTGCTCCAATAACTATTGCAGCTAAAGGACTAGGCGTAAGCGGTTCTGCTGTAATTGCAACTAAACCTGCTAGTGCACCATTTAACATCATTATCACATCTGTTTTTCCACCAATTAAACGACTCACAACTGCTCCTGCAAAAGTTCCTGCTGCACCAGCTAAATGAGTGTTTACTGCAATTTTACTAATAGCAGTTACGTCATCAAACGTTCCCATTGCTAGTTGACTCATTCCATTAAAGCCAAACCAACCAAACCATAACAAAAATGTACCTAATGTTGTTAAGGGAATACTTGAAGCAGCGAATGGAACCATCACTCTTTTTCCGCCTTGAGAAGTAAATCTTCCAGATCTAGCTCCAAGAACTATAACACCAGCTAAAGCTGCGGCACCACCACAAGCGTGAACTAATGTAGAGCCAGCAAAATCAGAAAAGCCTGCTGTGCTTAACCAGCCGCCTCCCCACTGCCAACCCATTGAAACTGGATAAATAAATCCTGACATTAAAACTGCAAATACAAAGAATGGCCAAATTTTTATTCTTTCAGCTACAGCTCCTGAAACGATTGAAACTGTTGCACAAACGAACATTGTTTGAAAAAACCAGTCAGAACTATCTGAATATCCTGTGTCCAACTTAGAACCTTCGCTCCACATTGAAAATGATCCAATGTATCCTCCTTCAGAAATACCGTAAGCTAAATTATATCCAACAAAAAAGAAAACCATTGAACAAATTGCAAACTTACCAATATTTTTAGCTGCGATTGTTGAAACACTCTTTGTTGTTACTAATCCGCTTTCTAACATACAGAAACCAGCAGCCATAAAAGCAACTAGAACTCCACCTATATAAAAAGCTAGTGAATTAAAGATGTACTGACCTTCAGCAGTCATCGTCGTATCAGCATATGCCGAGGCTGAGAAACCTAACGTTAGGGTTAAAACAGCCATAAGCTTAATTAATTTGTTAATCATAAAAACTCCTTGTTAAGAGTCCTTATAAAAATTAAAAAATTTAAAAGAATTGTTATGTGTTGAATTTAGCTATGCAATTTTTGCAAGTAGTTTAGCCCTTATTTAGTTTATTAAATAAGGGCTAAAAATAACGTTTATCGATTAAACATTTCTTTTAAGCTTTTAGCTGGTAAAAACTTAACTTTTTGAGATGCTGCTATTTGAATTGACTCACCTGTTCTAGGATTTCTACCTACTCTAGCTTTTCTTTTAGCCACTTTATAAGTACCAAAACCTGCTATTTTAACAGTATCGTCGTTTTTCAATGCATCTAAAATTATAGTCGTTATAGAATCAAAGGTTCTCTCAGCATCGGCTTTGCTTTGACCTAATGTGGACGATATTTTAGCTACTAATTGTTTTTTATTCATTTATGCCCCTTATGGTTAGTATTGAATTTCAACAATTTCTTAATAAAATCAACACTTTTTTAGTGTTTCACATAAATATTAACACTATATCTAGTATGATGAAAAAAGGCTGATTTTATTGAGTTTTTTAACGATCAAAAAGCCTTTAAAATAAGCCTAAATCTCTTAAATCATTTACTGTAGTAAATAGCATTAAAAAAATAAGTAAAAAAAGCCCGATTCGAAAGAATCCCTCTTGAGTTTTTTGAGTAAGCGGTCTCCCTAAAACTTTCTCAAATGCATAGAACATTAAATGCCCACCATCCAACATCGGAATTGGTAATAAGTTAATAAATCCTAAACTTATGGAGATATATGCAGTGATGCTTAAAAAAGCTATAAAACCAATTTGGGCAACTTGACCTGTAATTTTTGCAATTTTTATTGGTCCACCTAACTGACTAGAGTCTCCTTTGCCTCTCATAAATGAAACAATAAAATCAAAGGATGCTTTTGTAACAAACCAGGTTTCTTTGACAGCATAGTATACAGCTGTGGATGGACCTAGCCGCTCTTTATTAAATTCATTATTAGGAGGTGCAATCTTTATTCCAATTACTTTTTTATTTATTACATTGCCTAAAGAGTCTTCTGTTTTTATTATTTGTGGAATTACGTTAAATGTAAGCTCTTCATTATTTCTTAAAACATTAATCTTAATTTCATTCGTTGTGGAAGTATTAATATATGTAGAGACATCTAGAATACTACCTACTTTTTTATCATTAATTGATAGAATCAAATCTCCACTTTTGATTTTCACAGAATGAGCAGGACTGCCAGTTTGTACTTCAGTAATTTGAGCGGGAGTAAAATCCTTTCCAGAAAAAATATATATAAATGAAAAAATTAATATTGCTAAAATAAAATTTGCTAGCGGTCCAGCGAAAACTATTAGAGATCTTTGATAAAGAGGTTTTGTTACAAATAATTTATTTTGATCTGCTTTATCATATCTTTTTAAAAGTTCCTCTTGTTCAGCTTGGCTAAAAACATTTCTATCACCAAAAAATTTAACATAGCCACCGAGTGGTATCGCACAAAATTTCCATCTAGTACCTGATTTATCGTTAAAACCAAAAATTTCTTTACCAAATCCAATAGAAAAATCTGTCACACCCACACCATATTTTTTTGCAAAATAGTAATGACCGTATTCATGAACAAAAACAACAATCGTTAGAAGTATTATAAATGGTATTATAAAATTTAAAATTTCCATTCGTTTACCTTACTAAATAAAAAGTTCCTAAAAGCCACTAGTCTCGCATTATTTTTTAAAGAAGCAGGGTAAACAAAGTGTGTCTCCGTTGGTTTTCCAGGATCATTTGGTAAAACTTTAGTTATCCCACTTTTATTGTGAGCAATGTAGTCCGGTAATGCAGCTAAGCCAACACCACTTTGAACTGCTAATAATAATCCATAAACACTATTAACTTTCATCAATGATTTTCTTTTTTTTCCATCTTTTGCTCCAATTCTTAAAACCCAATCAGGGTTATAAACTGGTGACGGAGCTCCTTTTCCATAAGTTATAAATTTGTGCTTATCTAAATCTTTTAAAGATTTAGGATATCCATTTTTTTCAAGATATTCATTTGAACCATAAATATGATAATTAAAATCAACGAATTTTTTTTGAATTAAATTTAATTGCTTCGGCCTTCTCATTCTAATTGCTACATCAGCTTGACGTGTAGCTAAATCAAGCTCCTTATCATCAAATATTAATTCTATTTCAATTTCAGGATGAAGATCCATAAATTCTTTTATTCTCGGAGTGAGCCAAGTAGTACCAAAACTTACAACTGTAGTGACTGTGAGTTTTCCATTTAACTTATCTTTATGACCAATTAAATTGGATTCTACATCCTTTAATTTAGTAATTACCTCATGAGCAGATTTAAAAAGATATTCACCGTTCTCCGTTAAAACTAGGCCTCTAGCATGACGTTCAAAAAGCTGGACTTTTAAATCACTTTCTAATGATTGAATCTGCCTACTTATAGCTGATTGACTTAAGTTTAATATCGTTGAAGCTTTGGTGAAGCTTGAAGCTTCCGCAACAGTATGAAATATCTTTAATTTATCCCAATCCATTAATTCTATTTATAGTTTATTTATTAGGATTTACTATAGCTCTTCCAAAATATTCACCTTTTAATAATTTAGGATATGTCTCTAAAAGCTCATTAAAAGAAAGCTCATTCGTGAAAGATTTTAGTTTTTCAAAATCAATTAATTTAGAAGCTTCGTTCCAAACGAATTCTCTTCTAGTTATTGGAGCTGCTGAAGAATCAATTCCCCAAAGCTTTACTCCTCTTATAATGAATGGCATTACAGTTGTATTAATCTTTATGCCTCCGGCATTACCACATGCAGCTACAATTCCGGTCGGTTTTGTTTGAGCAAATATTTTTGTCAAAGCCGGCCCTCCAACAGTATCGACAACTCCGTCCCAAATACCTTTTTCTAATAGTTTGCTTTCGCCTTCAAATTCTTTTCTATCTAAAATATTTTTTGCTCCTAAATTTTTTAAATAATCATTTTTATCTTTTTTCCCTGTAACTGCATGGACGTTATAACCCATCTTAGATAAAATCATCACTGCTATACTTCCAACTCCTCCTGTTGCTCCAGTTACTAAAACTTCTTTTACTTTTTCACCTAATAGTAATTCTTCTCTCGCTTTAACTGCAAATGCACAAAGTAAAGCTGTAAACCCTGCTGTGCCCAACATCATAACTTTTTTATTATCTAACTCCTTTGGTGTTTTAATTAAAAAATTTGAATCAACTTTTGCATATTGTGCAAAACCCCCAAAGTAAGCCTCGCCTACTCTGAAGCCTGTTAAAATAACGTTATCATCTTTTTTGAATTTGCTATCATCGCTTTCAATAACTTTACCTGAAAAATCTATGCCTGGTACAAAAGGAAATTTCCTTACAATTTTTCCACCATCTCTCAAAATTAAGGCATCTTTGTAATTAAGACTTGAGTAATCAATCTTTACTAAAACATTTCCGTCTTTTAAATGACTTGCATCAATCTCCTTTATTTCTCTTGAAAATTTCTCATTTTGATTATTGATAACAACGGCTTTAAAATTAGATGACATTTATTTTGCTATATACCGTAAATATCTATTTTGATAACTAAGATCTTCTTTAAAAGATCCTAAGTAATAATTTGTGACTGTTGTAGCTTTCTCTTTTTTTATTCCTCTCATTGTCATACATTGGTGAGCAGCATCGATAGTTACAGCAACACCTTTTGCGTCTAACGCATTCATTAAAGTTTTAGCAATTTGCATAGTTAATCTTTCTTGAGTTTGAAGTCTTTTTGAAAAAACCTCTACTGTTCTTGCAAGTTTACTTAAGCCAACAACTTTTTTTTTTGGAATATATGCTATATGTGCAACTCCAATAATTGGAGCCATATGATGTTCACAGTGACTTTCCAAAGTTATATTTTTTTCTACCACCATATCGTCATAACCTTCAACATCTCCAAAAGTTTTTAACAATTCTGCACTGCCATCTTGGTGATACCCTTTAAAATATTCTTTAAATGCCTTTACAACTCTTTTTGGGGTTTCTAAAAGGCCTTCTCTATTTGGATCTTCTCCGATCCAAGTTAAAATTGTCTTAAAGGCTTCTTCAGCCTGTTTGTCTGAAACCTCATGTTTTTTTTGGCTAGATTTGCTAATGTCTTTAACTAATTTCATATAACGATCATTTTTATAGGACATATTTCATTAATGCAAATTGCTATTTTGTCTTTTTTTCACTATTTTACGCCCATGTTTAAAAAAAGAGAGAGTGTTTTTGAGATAGAAGAGGGAAAATTTCTATCACCAAAGTTTGATAATAATGGACTTATTCCAGTAACGACTACCGATAGTAGTTCAGGTGAGTTGCTGATGCACGGTTTTATGAATAGTGAAGCTTTAAGGAAAACAATAGAAACTAAAGAAGCACACTATTGGAGCAGATCAAGAAAATCTTTATGGCATAAAGGGAAAACAAGTGGGTTTACTCAAAAAGTTATTGATTTAAGAATTGATGATGATCAAGATGCTTTGTGGATGTCTGTTGATATTGGAAATGGTGCTAGTTGTCACGTGGGTTATAAGTCGTGTTTTTATAGATCAATACCTTTGGGTCCAATAAATAACACTGAAGAAATTAAATTAGAGTTTAAGGAAAAAGAAAAAAAGTTTGATCCAGAAAAAGTTTATAAAGGACAACCAAATCCAACAAAAATATAAATATAATATAGATGAACAATAAAGTTCAAAAAAATGTTTTTGGTGAGCCTTTAGAATCCTGCTCCAATGATCCACTTACCGGCTGGTACAGGGATGGTTGTTGTAATACTGATAAAAATGATAGAGGTGCTCACACAGTTTGTGCTAAGGTTACGGATAAATTTTTAATTTGGTCAAAAAAAGTTGGTAACGATTTGATAACTCCACATCCTGAATTTGGCTTTCCGGGATTAAAAGATGGTGATTGTTGGTGTGTGTGTGCTACCTGGTATGCAAGAGCCATTGAAGAAGACGCAGCTTGTTCGATCTTTTTAAAGAAAACAAATATAAAGACTTTAGAAATTATATCGCTCGAAAAACTAAAAAAATTTGCAGTGGATTTGTCTTAATAAACTTTTGTACCTCGAGTTTTAATTATTAACTCAAGTTCACTATACTCTTCACAATTGCAACCTTTTAAAACTTCTAGCCTCTCATTAGCTTTTTCAATACGGTTTGTTTGAACATAAAGTTCTCCGAGATACTCGTTAATTCCATTATGATCTGGTTTTATACTTAATCCTTTTAAATAAAACTCCTCAGCTTTTTCAAAATTTCCAATTTTTCTTGAAGTAAATCCCATGTAATTTAATACATCTGGATTTTTCTTATCCGATTTATAAGCTTTCTCCAATTTTTTGAATGCTTGAGAATAAAGTTTTTTTGCTTTTTCAGTCTTATCTTTTTTCTCTAATTTTCCAGCTCTTTTAACTAACTTTACAGCGTCATCGTATAAAGATGCTTTGGAGTTTTCGTTTCCACTACCACCACCATCTCCTCCTGCAGCCATTAAACTAGTGCTTATAAGAATGCTCGAAATTAAAATTAATATTTGTTTCATATAACTAATTTAACGATTTAAAAAAAAATTGTTATGCGACAGATGATCTTCCTCCGTCAACACCAATGATTTGTCCTGTAATCCAGGAGCTTTCTTTATCAAGTAAAAATTTTGCTACTGATGCTGTGTCACTTCCTTCACCAATTCTTTTAAGTGGATGCATTTTAGCTATACCCTCTTTTACTTTTTCATTTTTAAGTAAAAAATCTGACATTTTTGAATTAGTTAAACTCGGGGCAATACAATTTACTCTTACATTTGGGGCAAGTTCTGCTGCTAAAGCTAAAGTCAAACCTTCAATAGCACCTTTAGCAGAAGAAACAATAGTATGATTGGGAAAACCTTGTCTAACGGCTACGGTTGAAAATAAAACAATTGAACCTTTATTCTTTTTTAAATTATCCGCTAAAGATCGAATTACCTCAGTAGCAGAGACTAGATTCAAATTAAATGACTGCATGAAGTCACTTTTTTTTGTCAACTTTAATGGTTTAAGGTCAATTGATCCAATGCAAAAAGCTAAACCATTGATTGGTTCATCTTTAAGATCATTTATTATTTTTTCACAAAAATTTTCTTCTAAAACATCGCAGGTTGTAAATGAAGAATCTAGCTCACTGGCTAGACTTGACAAGCTGGCTTCTTCTCTTCCTATTAAATGAACTTGATCCCCTTTCTCTACAAGCTTTTTTGCTAGAGAAGATCCTATCGAACCGGTAGCGCCTAAAATTACTTTTTTCATATTTAAAAATAACATTATTAAAGGTTATTTACATGCATTTAATGACGCGTGTAAAATATTAATAAAATATGTATTTTGTTATCAATGAAGCTTTTTATAATTTTAGGAAATCAGTTATTTAACCCAAAATATCTTTCTGAATATAAAGATCATAGCTTTTTTATGGCTGAAGACTATGGATTATGCACTTTTGAAAAACACCATAAATTGAAAATACTTCTGTTTTTATCATCAATGAGATCGTTCAAAGATGAGCTTAAATCAAAAAATTTCAATATAATTTACAAAGACTTAAACAAGGATTTTAAATTATCCTTTGAAAAAAAATTAGAAAAAACTATTAAAGAAAAGAAAATAAAAGAAATTTCTTTCTTTGAGATTGAAGATAAATTCTTTGAAAAAAGAATATTAAACTTAGGCAAAAAAAATTCATTAAAAATTAATCAGATCAAATCTCCAATGTTTTTAATGGATAGACAAGAATTTAAAAACTATCTTTCAAAAAATAAACGTCCTTTTATGGCTAACTTTTATAAAATTGTAAGGACAAAAATGAATTTATTAATGAATAAAAATGGAAGTCCGAAAGGTAACAAGTGGAGTTTTGACGAAGAAAATAGAAAAAAATTACCTAATGATATTAAAATTCCTAAAATTTCTGAAATAAAAGAAACAAAAGATACTGCCAATCTTAAAAAGTTTATAAATTCTAATTTTAAAGATCACCCAGGAAACACAGATAAATTTTGGTTTCCTACAACAAGAAAAGATACAAATAAATGGCTTGATGAATTTTTAAAAAGCAGAATAAAACTTTTTGGAGACTATGAAGACGCAGTAACAGATCGGTCTAATACAGTATTTCATAGTGCCCTAAGTCCTCTAATTAACTTAGGTTTAATTACACCTGAAGAAATAATTGAAAAGTTAAGAAAAATTGAAAGTAAAGTGCCTATAAACTCTTTAGAAGGTTATATAAGACAGATTATTGGTTGGAGAGAGTTTATGAGAGGAATCTACCAAAACTACGATGATCGATTAGCTGAAACCAATTTTTTCAATCATAAAAGAAAAATGAAAAAATCTTGGTATGATGGAAATACAGGTTTAATTCCATTAGACCATGCAATTAATAACGCTAAAGATTATGGTTGGTCTCATCACATAGAAAGATTAATGATATTAGCAAATGTCATGAACCTTTGTGAAATAAATCCAAAACAAGTCTATAAATGGTTTATGGAAATGTTTGTAGATTCTTCAGATTGGGTAATGGCACCAAATGTATATGGAATGGGATTATTTAGTGATGGTGGAATTTTTGCAACTAAACCATATATCTGTGGTTCAAGTTATTTCTTAAAGATGATGCATTTTAAAAAGGGACCTTGGTGTGATGTGATGGATGGTTTGTATTGGAAATTTATTGATAGACATAAAAAATTCTTTTTAAAAAATCCGCGTCTTGCAATGATGGTAAGAATTTCTGAGAAAATGAATAAAGAGAGAAAATTGAGAATTTTTAAAGCTGCTAATAATTTTATAAAAGAAAATACAAATGGTTAAAGTTTTTTTTAATAATTCCTGTAATATTTGCAAAGCCGAAATTAATCATTATAAAAAACATAGTGATGGTAAAGTTGAGTGGATTGATGTTACTGATAATGAAGAAGCTCAAAAAATTACCTCTAAGACTTACAGAGATCTTTTAAGAAGAATGCATGTGATACAAGATGGAAGGGTAATAGACGGAGCTGAGTCCTTTTTAATAATATGGAAACATGTGCCTAAATACAATTTTTTATATAAGTTATTCAAGATCAAACCTTTATTCTATTTATTAAATATGTTTTATGAAATCGCAGCTTTTTTTCTATTTATAAAAAACAAGCATCTTTTAAAAGATGAAAAAAACTAATTTGCCTAAAAAGACTTGTCCAGTTTGTAACAAACCTTTTACTTGGCGAAAAAAATGGAAATTAAATTGGGAAAAAGTTAAATATTGTTCTAAAAGGTGCGCCTCAAAATAAATTATTGCAAGTTGAAGCTCGTTAAAATTTTTGGAATATTATTTTTAAAGTTAAAATATCCTTTGTTAGAAAACTGCCAGGAAAATTTATCTTCTTCTCTAATAATAAAGTTTAATTTTAAATCATGTTTTTTTTTCATATTATTTAGGTAAGAGTAATTTTCGCCAATACTAGGGTGAATAACATCAAAGGACTTGGTTTTTTCCAACAAAGTATGGAGTTTATCCTCATTTATCAATTGAATTTGATTAAATCTTTTTTTTTGATCATTGCTTATCTCTGATTTGTAATTTAATACTTTTGGCTCAAGCTTTAATTGTCTAACTTCATTACTGAGTAAAACTAAATAAATATTTTCATAAGTTTTTAATTTTTGGTTTTCTAAATTTAATTCATTCTCAAAAACTAATAAATTCTCGTTAGAAATATTTTCGTAATTTAGATTGAGTGAATTTAATTTATATTCTCTTTTATCTATTAAGGGTAGAGCATTTTCATTTAATTTAATATCTTTGTATTTATTATTTGTAAATTTACTTATATTCCAGGACTTAGCTAAATAATTTTTACCTTTTGTTTGTATTCCTGCAACCCATCGCCAACTTAGTGTGTTGGAAGCTGCATCTCCGTCATATAGGTGTTTCATAAAAAACTCTGCTCCTTTTTGCCATGGTAACTTTAAGGTAAATATCCAAATACTTGCGAATAACATTCTGGTGTGATTATGAAGATAATTGAATTTTTTTAACTCTTTTACCCAGTCATTAAAACATTCAATTTCAGTTTCACCATTTACTGCTTTCAAATAATTTTCATCATCTTGAATACTCTTAAGATCCTCTATAAAATCGGTCCAGACTTTAGGTCTTAGTTCAAGCCACCCTTTCCAGTAAACTCTCCAGAATATTTCTTGAATAAACTTATCTACTTTTTGAAAAGGATATTTTTTTAAAACAAGTTTTGCAGTTTCATATTCAGTAATTAATCTATGGCATATATAAGGTGACAAGCAAGAAACGTTTCGTCTATTGGTCACACCAAAATCAAAATTCCTTTTGCTATTATAATTAGTAATGTCGTTTTCTAAAAATTTATTAAGCTTATCCAAAGCTTCTAATCTAGAAGTTACAAATTGCATTAATCCTCGTCATCTCTCCAGTCATCAATGTACAATTTCCAACACGCAAAAGTTACACAAATTATTCCTACAGAAAAACCTAACAACACACCATTTTGCTTACCTAAATATATTGATCCATAGTGCGCACTTAGTATCGGGGGTATAACAAGAATACATCCAACAATAATATATCGATATATGAAAGGTGGTTTTTTCAAATCGAATTACCCTGATCCATTGGTTGAGAAACAGCAGATGTGAACCAACAATTTTTACAATCATCATCACTTCCTTTTTGTACGTGCCACTCATAGAAAAATAATTTTTTTTCAAGGGATAATATTTCTATCCTATAAATATACGTGTTTGGGCTATTTGATATAAGTTTTATTTTATGTGAAAAGTGATTAATTAAGTATTTGTATTGTTGTCCATAAAGCATAATTCTGAACCTATCATAAGGCCCTGTATATTTTTTGTTATCTGGATGAGCAAAATACCATGTTTGTTTAATTCCATTATCTTTATCGTCATTGTCTTGTAGCGCATTAAGTTGAATTTTTATAACATCGTAAGGGTCTAATTCTTTACTCGGCTTAATCAGTTCGGCATGTAGAGAGCTTGAGAAAAAAGTTATCAATAAAATAACGATTATTTTTTTTAATTCCATATTCTTTTTAATATCTCCTCTCTTTGACAGGCTTTTTTATAAGCTAAATATCTCAAAAAATTATTTTGATAGTAATCTTGATGGTAATCTTCGGCGATATAAAACTTCTCAAATTTCCACATTAATGTGACTACCTTTGCACCAAATTTTTTTTCAACATTTAATTTTGACTTATTGATTATTTTTTTTTGATCGTTATCTTGAAAAAAAATTACAGATCTATAACTCTTACCTTTATCACAAAATTGACCATATTTATCAAATGGATCTATGTTCTTCCAAAAAACATCTAATAATTTTTCATAGTTCACTTTTTTAGGATTATAAATAATTTCGATAGTCTCTACATGGCCTGTATCTTTATAAATAACATCTTGATAAGTGGGATTTTTTAGTTTCCCGCCTGAGTATCCAGATATTGTAGTAATTACTCCATCAATCTTATCAAAAGACTCCTCCATACACCAAAAGCATCCGCCTGCAAAATATGCTTTTTTATACTCAAATTTTTTACTAATCTTTTTATCGCCAGCTGTAACTTTTAATGAACCTGCCGATAGTAAATTCATATTAATCAAAAATATTTGAGTAAAAATTATTAAAAAAAACAACTTTTTCATGATATGATTCTAGAATAGATTTTACTTTTTAAAAGGTGTATCTTGTCCTATATGGACGAATTACCTGATAACATATGCGAAGAGTGCAAAGAAGAGGATCCAACTGTAAGATCTAATCTTATTATGACAGGCTATAAATTGTGTGACAGTTGTAGTTTATCAAAGACCATTTTTCCTGTTTAAATACCTTTGAAAAGAATAATTACTAAAAATAAAAAAAACGCCTGAAACAACCACGCTACAACTACAACTCCTAAAGCTTTCCATAAACTCTCATAATCTAATGCAGATTTTACAGCAACTACCATGCATGCCAACATCCAAAAAGCTGATCCAATAAAAGTTACAGTCATCAAATCTGGAGTAACACCAAAAACTCTTATTAGGCCAGGAGCACTCGAAAACCCAATGGTTCTTAACAATTCGCCATGATCACTTTTAGTAGATGGTCCCCCAAACAACTTAACACCAACAAAATAAATAACATATGCCCAAACATACCAACTTAACAGTGATAGAACTGGGGCTAAGAGAAAATTAGATGCGCCTAATTGTAAAGCACCTACTCCAGCAGCTAAGCTTGATAGAACAACGACTATTCCAGCTTGAATGGTAGCTGATTTATCTTTTTCTACTTCTTCATAGAGATCTATATCAATTTTAATCGCTCTAAATACTCTATTTATAAAAATAGAAATCATTTTTTTTCTCCTTTAAGTGTATATAACTGAATTATAGGAAAAATATATATGAAATTTAAAAAAAGCTTAGAGCCAATTTTATCTGGAGTTTCTGCTGCATTTGTTATTGGGGTGTTAGCTTTTTTAACTTTAGAAACCCCGGCAGGTATATGGCTTATGTTTTCATTTGGGGCTACTGTTTTTATAGTATTCGTACTTTATAATTTAGAAACAGCGCAACCAAAAAATATTTTTTTTGGACATCTTATATCAATAATTATTGGAGTTCTTTTTAATGAGTATTTTGGTTTATCATTTTACACTTTAGGACTATCTGTTGGAGTCGCTGTAACATTAATGATTTATTTTAAAGTTATGCATCCACCAGCTGCTTCGAACCCACTTGTAGCTTTATCTATGGATTTATCATTTGATTTTATTTTATTTCCGGTAGTTGTAGGTTGTTTAATGATAATTGTTCTGTCATTTATAATTAATAACAAAATTTTGAAAAGAAAATATCCAAGTAAATGGTTTTAATTAATAATAAAAATTGTAAAATTTAAAACTAATGCGTAAGTGGACCATAAAAAATATGGGATCATTAAATAAAAACTTATTCTATTCTTGCTATAATAAATCTTCATTAATATAACGATGAATATTAGAATTATAAGTAAATCTATTAATGCTAAACCTATAAAATGAAAACCAAAAAAAATTACACTCCAAATTGAGTTAAAAAATAAATGAATGAAATAGATTTTCAAAATATTTTTATCGAAAAAATTTATCCATATTATCCATATCGCAATGGACATCATAAAATATAACGAGGTCCAAACTGGAGGAAAAACCCAGCTAGGTGGGTTAAAGGAAGGTAATGTTAAACTTGAATACCACGGCTCTTTAAAAGTTGTTGTGACAAACGAGCCCAAATAAGATGCTGTAAAAGTAATAATCAGTATTATTATTAAAGATAAATATTTTTTATGAGTCACAATTTAATGTATAACTAATTTATGTCAGAAAATCAGAAAAAAATTTGGATAACTGGTGCTAGCAGTGGAATTGGAAAAGCTGTAGCTGAAAAATTTGCCTTAGAAGGTTGGAAGGTAGCTGTATCTGCTAGAAGAAAAGAAGTTCTTGATGAGATGACAAAAACACAAAATATATTTTCTTACCCTCTAGATGTAACAAATGAAGATCAAATTAATAGTGTTTTTCAAAAAATTTTGAATGACTTCGGTGAATTAGATTTATGTTTATTTTCAAGTGGAACTTATGATCCAAAAAACGAACAAAAAATTGATCCCGATAAAATTAAAAACGTAATAAAAGTTAATTTCTTTGGTGTAGTAGATTGCGTAAAAACAGTCGAAGATTATTTTAAAAAAAGAAAATCTGGACATATTTCTATTGTTTCATCAATTGCAGGTTATAGAGGGCTGCCGAACTCTAGTGGCTATGGTCCTTCTAAAGCGGCTTTAACTAATTTTTGTGAAAGTATTTATTTTGATTTTAAAAAATTTAATGTGAGAATTTCAGTTATTTCTCCTGGATTTATCAAAACTCCCCTGACAGACAAAAATAATTTCCCCATGCCTTTTTTAAAAACTGTAGATTTTGCAGCTGAGAAAATATTCAAAGGATTGGTAAAAGAAAATGCTTTTGAAATCCATTTTCCAAAGGGATTAACTTTAACATTGAAATTCTTGAGAGTTTTGCCTTACAAAATATACCTATTTTTAGTAGATAAGCTCGTTAAACGTTAATCTTTGAGAGACAAATAGTCTTAAGATTTTTTTCATATTTTTATATAAAAATAGTTTATGAAAAAAAAATTATACAAACATTTAATTTTAGGAAGTTTTTATTTTTTTTTGATTAAAGGTATACTGTGGTTAGTAGTATTTACAGCAGCTGCTTTAGGAATTGGAAAGATATTTTAGCATGTTTATTGCAATGAACAGATTTAAGATCGTTATTGGCAAAGAAAAAGATTTTGAGAATGTTTGGAAAAATAGAGAGACGCATTTAGAAGACGTTCCAGGTTTCAAAAAATTTAACTTGGTTAAAGGAGAAAAAAAAGATGACCATGTTCTTTATGCTTCTCATAGCGTCTGGGATTCTAAAGAAGATTTTTTTAATTGGACAAAATCAGAAGCATTTAGGTTAGCTCATAAAAACGCTGGTCAACACCAGGATTTGTACATTGGTCATCCAATTTTTGAAGGTTTCGAAAAAATAATCTAAAGATTAGACTCTACAAATTCCCAATTTATTAATTTGTCAAAAAAGTTTTCTAAATATACTGGTCGTTTATTCTTATAATCTATATAATAAGAATGCTCCCACACATCACATCCTAACAATGGTTTCATGCCATGAACAATTGGATTTTCTGCGTTCGGTGTTTTTGTAACAACCAACTTATCTTTATTAACTGAAAGCCAGCACCATCCAGAACCAAATTGAGTAGTACCCGCGTTAATGAATTCCGTTCTAAATTTTTCTATGCTGCCAAATGAACTTTTAATACTTTCTTCAATTTTCTTAGGCATCTTCCCGCCTCCGTTAGGTTTCATACACTTCCAAAAAAGATTATGATTCCAATGTTGACTCGCATTATTAAAAATCCCAGCTTTAGATTTGTCTTTAAAAGATTTTTTTATAATTTCCTCTAAAGATAATTCTTCGTATTCTGTGCCTTTAATAAAATTATTTAGATTAGTTATATAAGTTTGATGGTGTTTACCATGATGTAAATCTAAAGTTTGCTCTGACATTACCGGTGATAAAGCATCTTTTTTATAATCTAATTTTGGTAATTCAAACATAATTAATTTACAAACTCTATAATTCTTTCAAGTGTAGTTTTTTTCGGACCATCATATTTTATAGAATAAGAGTTTGATTTCGTTAAAACTTCGACGCCCTTAGTAAATATAAAGATGAAAAAAACTAAAAAAAATACAACAAAAATTTTTGCAGGGTTATAGTTTCCAGTTTCAAAAACACTTCTCTGTTCTTTCTGAGCTTTATGAAAAAATTTAAAGGTAATGTATACTGCTATTATTAATCCAATATGAGCCATAACAACGCCGGCCCATCCCCAAATAAATGTAGTTAAACTAAAAACGTACAAACTAAATACTGTGGACCAAATAAATGATAAAACTATCAATATTTGAAGACGTACAGTTTTTGGTAAACTCCTAAGATCTGATTTTGAGTCATCAAACATAATGTTTGCGCTCTCAATCATCCAGTTTTTCAATTTATCTATCATATTGCCTTTTTAATATTAATTTTAATTCTTAACAAACATTACCGTTAATTCTGCTACTTTAAAACCAAATTTAGTCATTGTTGCTCTATTAATAGCAACTTTTTCATCTTGTTTGAATATCCAGTCATCAAATTTGATCTTTATATTTTTCCCTTTAATTGGAACTAGCAATACATATTCAAATTTGAATGCTGGACCATATGAAAAACCTTTGGCTTTACCAACGACATCCCCGGCTGTTCCTTCATAATTATGTTGGTCTATTTTTTTAATTTGCCATTGTCTAGTTTGAATTTCACCATCTGACCAATTAAACTTTTCATCCAAAATTAATTGTTCACCGTCCCATTTTCCATCTAAGTCAGCAGAAAATTGTCTTATTACTTTTCCCGATCTATTTTGTAAAATTCCCCAAGCTTTTACATTCCCAGATAAATACTCTTCTATTACTAATCTAGGTTTTTGATCTTTAAAATCTGTAGGCTTCATATTATTTGCACATCCTGTTATTAAAATTATTAAAATAAAAGTTAATATCTTTTTCATTTTAGTTATCTATGGGACAAAGAAAATTGAATCAAGTCAATATTTTTTGATTTAAAACCTGCTTCACAATAAGATAAATAAAATTCCCACATTCTTTTGAAATAATCATCGAAACCTAGAGGTGCAATATTGTCCCAGGCGTTTAAGAAATTCTTACGCCATTCTGATAAAGTTTTTGCATAATCAGTTGAATAAGAATTAATTTTATCTAATTTCAAATTGTTTTCCCTTGTAAGCGTATTTATATAATTTAGTGAAGGAAGAAAACCTCCTGGAAATATGTATTTTTGAATGAAATCCTCATTATTTCTATATCTTTCAAATAACTCGTCTTTGATTGTAATTCCTTGTATTGCCGTTGAACCTCCCAGACTTAAAGACTCCTTGATTTTCCTAAAATATTGGTAAAGATATTTTTCTCCAACAGCCTCAATCATTTCAATTGAAGCTATTTTATCATACTTGTCTTTTAAATCTCTGTAATCTAGGAACATTACATTAACTTTATTATTTAGACCGCTTTTAAATATTCTCTTTTGCGTATACTCGAATTGTTTTTTTGAGATAGTTATGCAGTCAATTAACACATTATTCTTCTTTGCTAAATATTCTGAAAACCCGCCCCAACCGCATCCAATTTCTAAAACTTTATCACCATCTTTAATATCAAGTAAGTTTATTAGTTTTTGATATTTATTTCTTTGTGCAAGTTCCAAGTCTTTAACATTAGTCTCATATATAGCGCTTGAATAAGTCAGGGATTTATCAAGCCAAGCTGAAAAAAATTCATTGCCTAGATCGTAGTGAGTTGAAATATACTTTAGGCTTTTCGATTTCGTATTAGATGCAAATATATTTTTTAGAAAATTTTTTGCTGTTTGTAGTCTTAAACTCCCAGAGAATGTATAAACTAGTTGTATATTTTTTGCGGTAAGTTCAATTAAATTAGTTAAATTTGAACTATAAAAATCCTTGTTAATATGTGCTTCTCCTAGAGCTGAACTACCGCCTAAAATTATATTTTGATAAAAATTTTGATTATTAATCTTTATATCTGAACTCAAAGAGCTCTCCAGATCACCAAAGTGGTAAACCTTTCCATCATAATTGATCAGTTTTAAATTTGCATTTTTAATAAGTTTCAACTTATTTAATACAAACCTTTCTGCTATTTTATTAATTTTCATCAAGTATTTTCAAAGCTGACTTTATTTTTTATCTTAGTAACTCTAGATCTGTATATTGCTCCTTTTTTCCATAATAACAATGCTTCAAAATGTATACCAAAAATTATTTTTATCGTCATTAGAGGATATTTAAAAAAATTTCTAACAAGCTGCGACGTGCTAAATTCTTTTCTAATTCCAGTTTGCACAGCAGTTAAAACTATGCCTTTTTTATCCCTTTGTTTAATAGATACAAATAATTTGTCTTTTGGATTTATCAACTTGAAAGTGTAATTTGTTTCCATGTCCATAAATGGAGATACAAAAAATTTTTTTTTACAAAATTGCTTATTCTTGTTTTTTTTGTTTACTTTAAATATGTATGTGTGTTGTTCATTAAAAGTATTTTTAACTTCATAAAAGATAGCTTTTAACTTATTTTTCTCATAACAATAAAATATACTTAATGGATTAAACACATACCCAAAAACTCTTGGGTAGCAAAGTAATCTAATTTTATTAATATTTTTTTGAAATTTAAATTTTTTCAAATTTTTCAATACCCAATTTTTTAATGAAGACCCATCTCTATTTCCATGATCCTTGTTATAAAAACTAAAAATATTAAATCTATTGTAAGAGAAAATTAAATTATTTTTATCTAATTCTTCGATTTCATCTAAGTCTAAGAGAAAAGAGAAAGTTTGATATTTCAAAAAATGTTTAACTGGCCTGAATCTCTTATGTGTTACTAGCCCATTATAAATAAAAGATTTCATTTTGCTGTAAACCTATCTAACAATTTTTTTGCTGATTTTATCCCATCTTCATGAAAACCATAACCAAAATAACTTCCACAAAACCAAGTTCTTTTTTTTCCCTGAAGTAAAATTAACTCTTTCTGTAATTTGGTAGTTGTAGAATTGAAGAATGGATGAGTAAAATTAACATTTTTAATAATATCTCTTTTATCAATTTCATAAATTGGATTTAAAGTTAAAAAATAATTATTTTCACATTTTAAATTTTGTAAATTATTTAGCCAATAAGTTACGCACGTCTTATTGCCTTTTGTAATAGAGTTCCAACTAGACCAGGTTAATTTTCTTTTTGGCATTAGCGAACTATCTTTATGCAATACTGCCAAATTTGAAACATATTTAAATTTACCTAAAATTCTTTTTTCATCTTCAGTAGTATCTTTTATCATATCAAGTGCTTGGTCAGCATGAGAAGCTAAAATTACTTGATCGTAATCAAGGTGCTCATTTCCAAAGAATATCCTTACGTTATCATCGTTTCTAATTATTTTTTCAACTTTATAATTTTTGAATATCTCACCACTTATCTTAGGTAACACTTTATCTACATAGGCCTTGCTACGATTAGTTACAGTATACCACTGAGGTCTTTCTTTAAATTTAAATAATCCATGATTAATAAAAAAATCTAAAAATAGTTTCAAAGGCAAGTCTTTAGCTTTTTCAAAAGGCATAGACCAAATTGCTGCGACCATTGGTATTATGTGATAATTTATAAAATATTTTGATAATTTTGAATTTTCGAGATAACGGCCGAGAGATATATCTTTTAAGTTTTGCTTAATTAACGTAGATGAATTTTTATAAAAAAATATTATCTCAAAAAACATTTTTAAAAAACTGAAATTAAAAATATTCGATCGTTTTGCAAAAAATGTATTAAATCCTTTGCCACCGTATTCGATGTCGCTGTCTTGTACTGAAACAGCAAAAGACATATCACTTTTTTCAAAAGGGACATTTAATTCTTTAAAAAAATTAATTAAATTTGGATAAGTTAATTGATTGAATACAATAAAACCCAAATCTACGGGAATGGTCTTGTTTTTTTCTTTAATATCAAAAGTATAAGAATGTCCTCCAAAATAATCCTCTTTTTCGAAAAGATCTACTTTAAATTTTTTTGAAAGATAATATGCCGAAGACAAACCTGAAATGCCAGAACCTATAACTGCTATCTTCATTTATATTTATAATAATCTTTGTTTATTAATAAAATTTTTTAAATATTAGAGTTTAGTTTAATAATGTATAATATAGGATTAATAATATATGCTTACAGTAGCTTTTTTATCACATCATAGTAAACATTTAATAACAAAAAATATTGAAAAAATTGTGAATTACGGTTTGAATATTTCCGTACTTATTATTGAAAATTCTTTAGACCATTCATTTAAAAATGAATTACTAGCAAAATATAGTAAAAGTGTGGAGGTTTATATTCCCGACGAAAATCTTGGTTATGCTAAAGGAATGAATAAAGCCTTAGAATTATCCAAAGATAATTTTGTTTTGATTAGTCCTCCTGATGTAGATTTTTCTTTTGATTGTTTAAATGATTTAATTAATTGTATAAAAAATTTTAAAGATTTTGTTTTAATTGCCCCTACATACCGTGATGAAAATCAATTTAAAAACTATGATACAAAAATCTTTTCAAAAGAGTCAAAAAATAAAAAAACTTTTAAGATACTTGAAAAATATATTTTAAAAGAGGTAGATTGGATCGATTCTTCAGTTATTGTTAATAAAGGCAATGTTAAAAATTTAAAGATTATGGATGAGAACTTTTTCTTATATTTTGAAACAATGGATATGTGTTTGAATTTTAAGAGACAAAATAAAAAAATGTACGTAGTTGAAAATATAAAATTTAATCATATTGGAGGGGCTTCGCACGAGAAAAAATATAATTTTGAAGCTAACTTAAGTAGAAATTGGCATTATAACTGGTCTAAATTTTATTATTTCAAAAAAAATTATTCTTATCTTTACGCTTTTAAAAAATCTTTACCAATTTTAGTCAAGTTTATTTTTAGATATTTCTCAAATTTAGTTTTTAATAAAAAAAGAGAGAGAGATTTAATTAAAGCTGAATTTAATGGAATGATCGCATCAGTTTTTTTAAAAAAATCATCTTTTAGACCATTTTCTAAAAAATAAAATTATATGCTAAACAAAAATCTATAATTTTCGTTAATTGATAAAATTTCTAAATTAACAAATCCGCCGATAATTAATTGTATAGCAATAATTAAAATTGCAATAAGGCCAACATAACCTAACCACTGATGTTTCTTAATATAGTCAGCAAAATAGCTGGCTAAAGTGGCAATTAAGAAAACAGATAGAAGCAAACCAATTACCATTAAATAATAATTCCCCTTAGCTGCACCTACGACCCCTATTACATTATCAAAGCTTATTGCAATGTCGGCTACTAATACTTTGTAAACTCCACTAGAAAAACTTTGAGTTTCATTTGATTTAACTTGTGGTGATCTTACTTTGTTTTGTCCAAAAAAATCTTGTCTTAAATTATTTATTACCCAGAGAAGCAGAACTCCGCCTAAAATTTTTATCCAGGCAAATTCGAACATATAATCTGCAAAAAAAGCAAAAATAATTCTAAATATAAAAGCAGCTGCTACTCCCCAAGCAATAATTTTCTTTCTATTATCTGGCGCAAAATTTGCAGCTATTAATCCTATTATGATCGCATTATCTGCGGCCATAACTATATCTATTAGGATAATCTGAATAGAAATTATTAATTGTTCTAACATTTTCTTATTACATGTGTATAATTTAATTGTCTAAATTTTTAAAGGCTAATTTTTTTTCAATATGAATATTACAAGTTATTCAACAGCTAATACCAAGAAAAAAATACTTTTACTATCCATTCCGGTCTTCTTTGCTAACTTAGCAATTCCTTTGGTAGGTCTTGTTGATACTGGCTTGATGGGCAATCTTGGGGAAACTAAGTTTATTGCTGCTACCAGTATAGGCTCTTCTGTGGTGACCATGCTGGTTTGGAGTTTTGGTTTTTTGAGAATGGGGACGGTAGGAATTGTTGCCCAATTATTTGCAAAGAGTGACTACAGAGAGATTATAAGAACTTTACTGAGAAATTTTTTGATAGCAATAATCATTTCAATTTTAATCATTGTCTTTAAGCCATTAATAATACATCTAACAGGAGAATTTTTTTC
>CACOEA010000007.1 GCA_902626185.1 uncultured Pelagibacteraceae bacterium | reverse complement strand
TATAAATCTCATAAATTTTACTTTTTTAATAGTTTTTTTCAAAAACCTTCTTGGAAATTAATTAATACCAATATATATATAGCACAGGTTGAAAATGAAAAAATGGAATTTAAATAGTTGGACAAAATATCCTGCAAAACACTTACCCGTTTACCAGGACAAAAAAGAGTTGGATTTGGTATTGAGCAAAGTAAAAAAATACCCACCTCTAGTATTTGCAGGAGAGACAAGATCGCTTAAAAAGGCTTTAGCTGATGTTGTTCAAGGTAAAGCCTTTTTATTACAAGGTGGTGATTGTGCTGAAAGTTTTGCTGAATTTCACCCAGACAACATAAGAGATACATTTAAAGTAATTTTACAAATGTCTTTAGTGTTAACAGCTTCTGCATCCGTGCCAGTCGTTAAGGTAGGAAGAATTGCTGGTCAATTTTCTAAACCTAGAAGTGCTCCAACGGAAAAGAAAGAGGGCAAAGAGTTACCAAGTTACTTAGGAGATAACATTAATGGGATGGAATTTTCTGAAAAGGCTAGAATACCAGATGCCAAAAGATTATTCAGAGCTTACTCTCAATCTGCATCTACTTTGAATTTACTTAGAGCTTTTTCTCAGGGAGGTTTTGCAGATTTAAGACAGGTTCACTTGTGGAACCTTGGATTTATTAAAGACAAAACAAAAGGTAAATACAAAGAAATTGAAGACAAAATAAGTGATGCTTTAGCATTCATGGAATCTTGCGGAATAAATTCGGACAACAATAGAAGGTTGAGAACAGTAAACTTTTATACTTCTCATGAAGCGTTATTATTGCCTTTCGAGGAAGCGATGACTAGAGTTGACTCAACTACCGGAGAGTATCACGATACATCAGCTCATTTGGTTTGGATTGGAGACAGAACTAGACAACTTGATGGTGCTCATGTTGAGTTTTGTAGAGGAATAAAAAATCCTTTGGGCCTTAAATGTGGACCAACTTTAAAACCAGATGAATTAATAAAACTTTGTAATACTCTTAATCCAGAAAACGATCCAGGTAGATTAACGCTTATTTCTAGATTTGGTGCAGATAATGTTGAAAAATTTTTACCAAAATTAATAAAAACAATTAAAAAAGAGGGATTAAATGTTGTTTGGTCCTGTGACCCAATGCATGGAAATACGATAAAGGCTGCGACAGGTTTTAAAACAAGACCTTTTGATAGTGTTTTAAAAGAGGTTCAAAATTTCTTCGCGGTTCATCAGACTGAAGGCACTTATGCTGGCGGATTACATGTAGAGATGACAGGACAAGACGTGACAGAGTGTACAGGAGGAGCTCAAAAGATATCTGAAAACGAGCTATCAAGTAGATATAGAACTCATTGTGATCCTAGATTGAATGCTGATCAGGCTCTTGAGCTTGCATTTTTAATTTCAGAAGAAATTAAGAAAAACTCTAAATATTCAAAAAAAATTATTCAAGCAGCGTCTTAATAGTTATTGTAATTATTAAGATCGAACCTTAAAAGAGAGGTAGGTATTAATTATGGAAGTAAAAAAAAGAGCAAAAATTATAACTGACTGGATCAACAATTATTGTGAAACTACAGCAAATAATCTTAAATCTCTAATTGTTGGTATCTCTGGTGGAATAGACTCTTCTGTTGTTAGTACTTTATGTGCAAAAACTGGACGCAAAACTATTGTGTTAACAATGCCAATTAAACAAATAAAGTCTCAACATGATCTTAGTTTAATGCATGCTAAATGGTTAAAAAATAATTTTAAAAATGTGGAGCACCATTTACTTGAAATGGACAAGTTATTTAACTCTTTTTCACAGGTATTAAATAATTTTGACAATGAACATGGATTTGCAAACTCAAGAGCAAGATTAAGAATGGCAACTCTTTATCAAGTAGCAGCTGCAAACTCTGGAATAGTTGTAGGAACTGGGAATAAAGTTGAGGATTTTGGTGTTGGCTTTTATACAAAATATGGAGATGGTGGAGTTGATATTTCACCGATAGCTGATTGTACAAAAACTCAAGTATGGGAACTGGGAAAATATCTTGGCGTTTCAAAAGATATAATAAACACACAACCAACCGATGGCTTGTGGGATGATGGAAGAAACGATGTACAACAATTGGGCATGAGCTATGAAGAGCTAGAAAGAGCTATGGATAATGTAGATGATCCGAATTATCAGAAATATCAAAAGATAAGAGAGAAGAATTTACACAAAATGAATCCCATACCAGTTTGCAAATTCAATGAATAATTTAAAGATAACTAATTCACTTACCAATAAAAAAGAAATTTTTAAACCAATTAACTTAGATAAAGTTTCATTATATGCTTGTGGACCTACAGTGTACGACAAACCTCATGTTGGTAACGCAAGAGCTTTAGTTGTATTTGATTTGCTTTTCAGAATATTAATAGAATTGTATGGAAAAGATAAAGTTTCTTATGTAAGAAATATAACAGATATTGATGATAAAATTATTGATGCATCAAAAAATAACAAAGTACCAATTTCTGAATTAACAAAAGAAATTACAAATAAATTTCATAAAGACTGTGTAACTTTATTTTGTTTAAATCCAACACAAGAACCAAAAGCAACAGAGCATGTTCCGGGGATGATAAAAATGACAGAGAAACTAATTAGCAAAAATGCAGCATATGAAAGAGACGGGCATGTTTTTTTTTCTGTTGCATCATTTAAAGATTACGGAAAGCTATCTAATAAAAATCTTGAAGAGCTTAAAGCTGGCGCAAGAGTCGAAGTTTCTAAGATAAAAAAGGATCCATTAGATTTTGTTCTCTGGAAACCATCAGACAAAAATGATCCAGGCTGGGATTCGCCTTGGGGTAGGGGTAGACCAGGATGGCATCTAGAGTGTTCAGTAATGAGCGAAAAATATTTAGGAAACAATTTTGATATACATGGTGGCGGGTTGGATTTAATTTTTCCTCATCATGAAAATGAAATTGCTCAGTCATGTGTTCATAATGAAACAGGTAAATTTGCAAATTATTGGGTACATAATGGGTTTGTAACAATGAATAAAGAAAAAATGTCTAAGTCTTTAGGAAATATTACCACAATTGAAAATGCAACTAAAAAATATTCAGGTCAAGTAGTTAGGCTTTCTCTTTTGAGCGCTCAATATAAACAGCCACTTGATTGGAACAATGAATTGCTTATTGAACAATCCAAAATTATTGACAAATGGTATTCAATGTATTCTCAAGAAATAAGTGAAAAAACACCCGAATGTTTTAAAGATTTGTTAGATGATATGAATACACCTCTTTATATATCAAAATTACACGATTTGTTTCAACAATCACAAAGTGGAAATAAAGATAAAAAAAAAGAATTTAATAAAGCATGTAGATTAATCGGTTTATTTAATGAGACTCCTGAAGAAAGAGCAAAATTTAAAAAAAATAGAGTAAACGTTTCAGAAGAAATTATTCTATCTAAAATTAAAGAGAGAGAGCAAGCAAAAAAAAATGGCAATTATGAATTAGCAGATAAAATTAGAGATGAGTTGAATAAAGAAGGTATTGAAATTAAAGATGAAAAAGGTACAACAACTTGGAATTATAAATGAGCAAGGAAAAACTATATATATTTGATACTACATTAAGAGACGGTGCTCAGACTGAAGGAGTTGATTTTTCTGTAGAGGATAAGCATAAAATTGCAAAAATTTTATCAAATATTGGCGTTGATTATATAGAAGGCGGATGGCCAGGAGCTAATCCAGTTGATAATGAATTTTTTGATAAATCACCAAATTTAGGAAAATCAAAGTTTACAGCTTTTGGGATGACTAAAAAAAATGGAGTTAGCGCTGATAACGATCCGAATTTATCACCATTAGTTAATGCCAATTGTAAAACAGTTTGTGTAGTTGGAAAAACGTGGGATTTTCATGTTCAAACGGCTTTAGGAATAAAAAATGAGGATAATTTAAAAAATATTAAAGAAACTGCAAAACATTTTATAAAAAACAAGAAAGAATTTCTTTTTGATGCTGAACATTTTTTTGATGGTTATAAAAGTAACCCTAACTATGCTCTTGATTGCTTAAAACAAGCATATGATGAAGGTGCTAGATGGGTAGTATTATGTGATACTAACGGTGGAACTTTACCAAATGAAGTTGGAGAAATAATAAATAAAGTTACAAAAGTTATTCCTGGTCAAAATTTAGGCATACATGCTCACAATGATACTGAAAATGCTGTGAGTAATTCCTTAACCGCAGTTTTAGCCGGTGCGAGGCAAATACAAGGTACAATAAATGGACTGGGTGAAAGATGCGGAAATGCTAATTTAATGTCTATAATTCCAACTCTTTTTTTGAAAAAAACTTTTAGTGATAAATATGATTTGAACATAAAAAAGGATAAATTAACTTCTTTAACGGAGTGTTCAAGATTTCTTGACGAGGTGTTAAATAAAAAACACAATAAAAGTATGGCATATGTTGGTGGCTCAGCTTTTTCACATAAAGGTGGACTACATGTATCAGCAGTTAAAAAAGATCCCAAAACCTATGAGCATATTGACCCTAAAGAGGTAGGCAATCATAGAAATATCATAGTTTCAAACCAAGCCGGTAGAGCAAATATTATGTCGAGACTTGAAAATTATGGAATTAAAATAAACTCAAAAGATCCTAAAGTTCAAAAAATTTTAGATGAGGTAAAGGAAAGAGAATTCACAGGTTATTCTTATGATGGTGCAGACGCATCCTTTGAACTTTTGGCAAACAAATTATTAGGCAAACTTCCAGAGTATTTAAAAGTAAAAAATTATAATGTTAACGTAAAGAAAGACAAAGAATTAAAAACTACAGCAGAGGTAACATTTGTAATTGATGGAAAGGAAATTCATTGTACTGGTGAAGGAAATGGTCCGGTAAATGCACTAGATAATGCTATTAGATCCAATTTTAAAAAAGTTGAAAAATATTATAAATATTTTTCAGACCTTAAACTTTTAGATTATAAAGTTAGAATTTTAAATACTGGAACAGGTGCCACTACTAGAGTTTCTATTGAAAGCACAGATAAAACAGGAAAAAGTTGGTTCACAATAGGAGTGTCTCAAAATATTATCGAAGCTTCATTTAAAGCACTTATAGATAGTTTAGAATATAAATTATTTAAAGAAAAAGCACCTGCAAACATCCATGAAAAATAAATATGGTTTTATTTTAATAAAACCACAACTTGGGGAAAATATAGGTGCATCTGCAAGATCTTTAAAAAATTTTGGCTTCAATAGTTTATTAATTACCAACCCAAAATATGGCTGGCCTAACGAAAAAGCTAAAGCAACATCAGTTGGAGCATTTGATATATTAAATAAAACAAAAGTATTTAATGACACTATTTCAGCCATTGAAAATTTTGATATAATTTTTTCCTTTAGCGCTCGTAAAAGAGATATAAATAAAAAGCATATAAATATAAAAAATTTTTTGAATATAATAAAAAAGACAAAGCAAAAAAAGATTGGATTAATGTTTGGACCTGAGGCATCTGGTTTGTCAAATTTAGATTTATCCTATTCAAATTACGTTGTCCAAATTCCTTCATCTCCAAAATTTAAGTCGATGAATCTCTCACATTCTGTCTCTCTGGTAAGTTATGAAATATTTAAATTAAATAATTTCAAATCTACCAAGCAGTTAGTTTTTAACAAAGGAATAGGTCAAAAAGGTAAGCTATCCAAAGTAATTAATCTTTTAAAAAACAATCTTGAAAAGAAAAATTTTTTCATCCCCGCAGAAAAAAGAAGCTCTATGATCAAAAATATAAACAATTTATTTTATAGAATGGAGCCAAATGATAAAGAATTACGGATTTTGAGCAGTTTAATTGGATCTCTAAGTAAAAACAAAAAAAAGCATAATTGACATTTACCCCTAAATTCTAGTAAACCCGTGATTTAATAATGACAAAAAGATTAAAATCAAAGCATAAGGTAGACCGAAGATTAAAAGCTAATCTTTGGGGAAGACCTAAAAGCCCTTTTAATTCTCGAGCTTATCCTCCAGGGCAGCATGGACAAAATAAAAAGGGTAAACCAACCGATTACGGAACTCAATTGCAAGCCAAACAAAAACTTAAAGCCTATTACGGAAATATAAATGAAAGACAATTTAGAAATATTTACAGAAAAGCACTTGCTAAAAAAGGTGACACGACAGAAAATTTAATTGCATTACTTGAGAGTAGACTGGATACAGTTATTTATAGAGCTAAGTTTGCAACAACAGTGTTCTCTGCAAGACAAATGATTAATCATGGACACATTCGCGTTAATAAAAAAAGAGTTAATATATCTAGTTATTTAGTCAAAGATACTGATCTAATTGAAATTAGAGATAAATCAAAAAAATTGACGTTTATAGATGGGGCTCTTCAAAGCAAAGAGCGTGATGTTCCAGAATACATTCAATTAGACGATAAAAATAAAACAGCCAAATTAGTGAGAATTCCAAAGTTCTCAGAAGTTCCTTATCCAGTAATAATGGAACCAAATCTAGTAATCGAATATTATTCTAGATAAAATTAACTTTAAATTAAATTACAATTCTTTATTATCGTTTTTATCGAGATGCAGATAATAAAAAAAAATCTTTTTAATATATTTCTTGCAATCTATTTTATTATTGGATCATTTGCATCTTTAAACACCGGCATTTCCTTCGATGAGTATCATGAGGAGAAGAATTGGAAGTTCCATGTCAAACTAACTAAAAATTTAACTAATCATTTTTTTTCTAATGAAGAACTAAATATAGATTTTAACAAAGAATATAAAATCAACTATTTAGGTTATGGGATAGGATTCCAGATTGTTTCTCAACCAATTCAGTCATTTGTATCAAAAATTATGTCAAACAATAACGTGATGAATGATTATGGAAACCATTTAACATCTAAACACTTTGTTGTTTTTCTATTTTTCTTTTTATCAGGTATTTTTCTTTATTTAATACTTATAAAAATAGTAGATGATAAAATATTTTGTTCTTTTACAGTTTTTTTGTATTTATTATATCCTTATTTATTTGGCCAATCGTTATTTAGCCCTAAAGATGTGCCTTTCATGTCAATTTGGGTAGTTTGTACTTATATAAGTTTTAATTTCTTTGATAAAATTATAGTTAAAGGAAATGTTGATTATTTAAATACTTTGGTTCTTTCTTTAATAACCGCTTATTTGTTATCTATCAGAGTCGCGGGCATTTTAATTTTTATTCAATATCTTATAACGTTTTTAATTTTTTTAAATTTACAAAAAATTAATTTTTTAGATTTTATTGTTAAATTTTATCCAAAAATTATAATGTTCATTTTTTCTTTAATCTTTTTTACTTTACTATTTTATCCTCCGTTTTGGTTAAATCCGATGCTTTTTTTTACAGCAGTAGATCATATGTCAAATTATTTTAATGATGTATGTACTAATACCCTAGGTTCTTGCATGCATCCAAAAGATCTACCTTCTACATATATTCCAATTTGGCTATCTGTAAAACTTCCTCTATTTATTATTATAGGAATTATTCTATTACCATTTACAGAGAAAAAGATATTTGTTGATAAAAGAAAGAATATTTTTTTTGGAACTTTATTAATTACTTCGATATTATTACCTCTAATTTTAATATTAAGAAAAGTTCACCTATATGATGAATTAAGGCAAGTAATGTTTTTGATCCCGCTACTTTTTTTAATTGGATCAATTTCATTATATTTTTTATCTAAAAAATTTTTTTATGTTGCAGGAATTTTAACAGCTTGTCTTTTTATCATCGAAAACATTAAAATTAATCCTTATCAGTATGTTTGGTTTAATTTACCTTCTCGCTATCTCGATTTAACAAATAAGTTTGAATTAGAATACCAGGGTATCAGCGGGAGAGAAATCGCTTCTAAAATTTCAAAGTTTGAGAGTAATGACTTATGTGTACTTGCTAATCCTATGCATACTGTAAAACCTTATCTTGTTAACTCAAATTTTAATTGTTTCGATATTTGGCAAAAAATAGATACTGACTTCAAGCGGCCTTTTTTAGCTGTTCAACATGTTAGAAACCTCAAAAAAGGAAAATCCTATAAATGTAATTCAATCTATGAAGATGGTTTTAAACTTTTATTTCATAAAAATAGATTTATAACTGGTAGACTATTAAAATGTGAATGATTAATTCTAAAACTTAAAGAAGATTATCAGCAAATATATGATTAAATTTACTTGACCATTTTTTTGTATAATTCAAATTTTTTAAAAAAATATATATTTTAGATTTTTCGATTATTTCATCAATAATTTCTACGCAAATTATTCTTGGTCGATAAATTTCAAAATCTAGCGATTTGAGCGCATCAAGATCTGCTCCCTCTAAATCAATGTTAAGAAAATCTATTTTTCTATTAGAAAACTTACTTCTATTCAAAATCGTGGTTAATCTGTAAGATTGGATTTTTCTCTTCTTTATAGGACCTTGCATTCTTTTTTTTGCCTCTGCCTCTTTAATTGTTGTTAGCTGACTTATCTCTTTTTGATGATAATAATCTATTTCTTTATCAACATTTGATATCGCACAATTAATATTTTTATCTTCAGGTCTAAGATGATTAAATAAATCAATAGAAAATTCGCTTATATCAATATTAATTCCTCTCCAATTTTTTTTGTAGAGAAGAAAAGTATTATTTAAATGAGTAGGGTGGTAACATCCAACATCTACATAAAAGCCGTTGTTTGTATCGTTTGATAATCTTAAAATTTCTAAATCTTCTCCTTCCATAGAATAACTTTTTTTTTTGAAAAGAATTCTATTTTTTATATAAATGTTATGGATGATACGTAATTTTTTATATACTTTACTAAGTATATTCTTCATTCAACAGAGTTAAGCTCACTTTTAATTTTTTGAATGAATTGTTTGATGATTCGTCTTTCTTCTTCATCTAAGTAATTTTCTTGATTAATTGCTTTTTCCATTTCTATCTTAATAGAACTAACCATCTCTTTTCTTCCCTCCTTGGTAAATAAAATTTCTGTTTTTTGATTAATCTTGTTAATTGTTTTACCAATCGTGAATTCAAAAACAATAATTAAAGCAACAACAGCTATCAAAGTTTTATAAATATAATTTCTCATTAGATGATTTTTTTGTTTTCTAGGAGTGATTTTAATTCACCTTTTTCGAACATTTCTTTAACTATATCGCAGCCACCAATAAACTCACCTTTAACATATAATTGTGGAATAGTGGGCCAGTCACTAAAATCTTTAATTCCTTGGCGCATATTTTCATCCTCTAAAACATTAACACTATTAAAATTGACTTTTAAATGCTTAAGAACATTTGAAACAGCCATTGAAAATCCGCACTGAGGTGCATCAGGCGTTCCTTTCATAAATAAACAAACATCATTATTGTTTATTGCTTCTAAAATTTTATCTTTTATTTCCATTATTTTTCCTCTGTAGTGATTGATAATGCATGTAACTCATTTCCCATTTTACCTTTAAGTGACTTATAAACTAGTTTATGTTGTTCAATTTTACTTAATCCTTTGAACAACTTAGATTTGATAATAGCAGAATAGTGATTATTGTCACCCATGAGATCTTTAATTTCTATAGAAGCATCTGGAATTGACGATATTATAAGTTTTTTTATTTCCTCTAAAGGTAATGCCATTAAAAATTATTATACCATTGATTGTTAATTTTATACAGTTCTTTGATGTCACTCTTAAATTCACCTTGGATCTCAAAATATTTCATTTGGGTAGTACCAATTATTTCGAAGAAAATATTGTTTTTTTTCAAAATTTTTGCAGTTTTTTCTAAATTGTTTTTTTCAATTTCTACAATGTATCTACTTTGATCTTCACCAAAAAAGTACTTGATTGAATTTGTTAATTTTTTTGGCCTATCTATTTTTACTCCAAAATCTGTACCCATTGACATTTCAGCTAAAGCCACAACTAATCCCCCACTTGAAATATCATGTACCGATTTCGCTAATTCTTTATTAATTATTTCAAGAATTCCTTCTCCATTATTTTTTTCATTTACCAGATTTACTTCGGGAGGAAGACCATCAATATTTGAATATACTTCTTCAAGAAATGCGCTTTGTTCCAGATGCCCAAAGGTTTTACCCACTAAAATTATTAAATTATTTTCTTTTTTAAACTTATGATTGATAGGGTTATCTAATTTGCTTATTAAACCAACCCCTCCAATCACTGGTGTGGGATTAATATTTTTGTTATTTGTTCCATTGTAGAAAGATACATTTCCCGATACGACTGGAAAATTTAAAAATTCACATGACTCTTTTATTCCTTTTAAACACTCAGCAAACTCACCCATAATTTCAGGATTTTCTGGATTACCAAAATTTAGACAATTTGTAATTGCCAGAGGTTTAGATCCAACAGAAATTAAGTTTCTCCAATTTTCACAAACTACTTGTTTACCACCAGATATAGGATGAGCTTTACAATAATTAGCTGATGAGTCTACTGAAACGGCTATCGCTTTTTTTTTATTATGAATTCTAATAATCGCTGCATCAGCCCCAGATTGCTTAACTGTATCACACATAACCATTTGATCATATTGTTCTGTAACCCAGCTCTTATTGGAGTAGTTAGCAGATGATAAAATTTTTATTAATGCATCCTCAAATTTGACTTTTTTTAATTTTTTAAGATCAACTTTGATTTTGGGTAACTTTTTTTTAATCCATTTTCTGTCATAAATTGGCGCCTTAGAAGATAAAGCACTAATTGGAATTTCAGCTTTAATAGCGTTGTTGTATTTTAAAACTAGTTTATTAGAGTCTGTTGTTTTTCCAATTACAACAAAATCGAGATCCCATTTATCAAATATCTTTTTTGCATTTTCTTCTTTTCCATCCTCTAGAATTATTAACATTCTCTCTTGACTTTCTGATAGCATCATTTCATAAGGTGACATATTTTCCTCTCTGCAAGGTACTTTTTCTAAATTCAGCTCTATTCCTAATTCTCCTTTTGATGCCATTTCAACACTCGAAGAAGTTAAACCTGCGGCTCCCATGTCTTGTATTGAAATAATTGAATTATCCTTCATTAATTCCAAACATGCTTCCATAAGTAATTTTTCAGTAAATGGGTCACCTACTTGCACTGTAGGTTTTTTTTCCTCACTATTTTCATCAAATTCAGCTGAGGCCATCGAAGCACCATGAATACCATCTCTGCCTGTTTTTGAACCAACATAAACAACAGATTTATTTAAACCTTTAGCTTTAGAATAAAAAATCTTATTTTTTTTTACATGACCAACAGCCATAGCGTTTACTAAAATATTTTCATTATAAGTAGCGTTAAACTTAGTTTCACCAGCCACTGTTGGAATGCCTATACAATTTCCATAACCTCCAATTCCTGAAACCACACCATTAAGTAAACTTTTAGTTTTAAAGAATTTTGGTGAACCAAAATGTATTGAATTAAGTAACGCGATTGGTCTAGCACCCATTGTAAAAACATCCCTTAAAATACCACCAACCCCTGTAGCTGCCCCTTGATATGGCTCAATATAAGATGGGTGATTATGACTCTCAATCTTAAAAACAATCGCATCATCTCCACCAATATCTATCACGCCTGCATTTTCTCCTGGGCCTTGTATAACTTGTTTTCCTTTCGTAGGTAAATTCTTAAGATGTTTTCTTGAAGATTTATAAGAACAATGCTCGTTCCACATTGCCGAAAATATTCCAAGTTCTAAAAGATTCGGTTCTCTCTTTAATAGTTTTTTGATTAACGAAAACTCATCTAATTTTAAACCATGGCTTTCAATAACTTGATTAGAAATTTTCATTCTTTATTTGATCAAACTTGTAAAAAGGTTTATCCCATCAGTATTTGAAATCAAATTATCAATCATTCTTTCGGGGTGGGGCATCATACCTAAGATATTTTTGTTAGAATTAAAAATTCCTGCAATATTTTCTATCGAACCGTTAGGATTGGAAATAGAATTGACATCCCCATCACTTCTGCAATACTTGAATGCTATTAAGTTTTTATCATTAAGTTCTTTGAGATGATCGGAGCTAGTAAAATAATTACCCTCATTATGGGCGATATTCATTTCTAAAATTTGATCTTTCTTATAGTTTTTTAAAAACTTACTATTATTATTAATTACTTTTATGTTTACATTTTTATTAATAAATCTCAGATTTTTATTTCTTAATAAAACACCTTTTAACAAACCTGTTTCTGTAAGTATTTGAAAACCATTGCAAATACCTAAAATTAAACAACCTTTATTGGCAGCCTTAATTACTTCACTTATTATTGTAGACTTGCCTGCTATTGCTCCAGACCGAAGGTAATCTCCGTATGAAAATCCGCCAGGTATTACAATTAGATCAGATTTTGGTAGTTCCGTATCTTTATGCCAAACCATTTTGTTTTTAAACTGAACTTTTTCTAAAGCAACTGCAATATCACGATCACAATTTGAACCAGGGAAAACTATTACAGAGGAATTCATGAAATTTTTTTTACTGTATAATCTTCAATTATTAAGTTTGCCAAAAGCTTTTTACACATTTTATCAATACTTTCCTCAGCTTTAGACTCATCATTTGCATCGATTTCAATTTCAAAATATTTTCCCTGTCTTATACTTTTTAAATTATTCATTCCTAGGTTTATTAGAGTATTCTTAACAACTTTACCTTGTGGGTCTAAAACATCTTTTTTTAAAGTAACTGTAACAGAAAATTTCAATTTATTTTTTCTTGAATTTAATTGAAGTTGTTTTTCCAAAATTAACTTCGCTAATATTCGTTTCCTCAGGCATTATTCCTAATCTTCTAGCTACTTCTTGATAACCTTGAATAACATTTCCTAAATCTCTTCTAAATCTATCTTTATCAAGTTTTTTTTCAGTTTTTATGTCCCAAAGTCTGCAAGTATCTGGACTTATTTCATCTGCTAATACAATTTCTTTTTTTTCAGAATCTTTATTCCACGCTTTTCCATATTCAATTTTAAAATCAACTAATTTTATACCTATGCCTCTAAACATACCTGATAAAAGGTCATTTATCCTAAGCGTAGTTATATCAATTTCTTCTATTTCTTTTTTCGATGCCCAACCAAAAGAAAAAATATGATCCTTTGATATAAGAGGATCTTGCAATTCATCATTTTTGTAACAGTATTCTAATAATGGTTTTTCTAGAACTGTTCCCTCAGGTATCCCCAATCTTTTGGTTAATGAGCCGGTAGCAATATTTCTTACAATAAATTCTATTGGAAAGATTTCAGCTTTTCTTATTAATTGTTCACGCATATTTAGTCTTTTGATAAAATGATTTTTAATTCCGCATTGAGCTAAATTAGTAAGTATATATTCAGAAATTCTATTATTTAAAACACCCTTGCCTTCAACTTTTGCTTTTTTTAAGTTATTAAAAGCGGTTGCATCATCCTTAAAATGTTGAATTACCAAATCTTTATCTTTGGTTTCATAGATAATTTTGGCTTTGCCTTCGTATAACTTGCTACCCTTATTCATTTGATTTTATTTTTTTAAAGCTCTTTTGAAAATTATATTAATTTTTTTGGTATGATAACTAAAATTGAATAATTTTTTTAGCTTATTAACAGGTATTTTGTTTATAATTTTCTTATCACTAGCAATATTTTTGTAAAATGAGGAATTTTCCTTCCAAGCTTTCATAGCATTACTTTGTACAATTTTATAAGATTCTTCCCTAGAGAAACCTACATTTGTAAGTTCTAACAAAATTCTCTGTGAAAAAAAAATACCATTTGTTAAATTTAAATTTTTAATCATGTTTTTGGGATAAACGTTCAAGTTTTTTATTACGTTATTCAATCGATTAAGAGCAAAATCTAAAGCGATTGTTGCATCTGGACCTATATTTCTCTCAACAGCGGAATGAGAAATATCTCGCTCGTGCCATAATGCTACATTTTCTAAAGCTGGAACGACACTCGATCTAATTAATCTTGCTAAACCAGTTAAGTTTTCACTTAGGATTGGATTTTTTTTATGTGGCATTGCTGATGAACCTTTTTGTTTTTTTCCAAAAAATTCTTCTACTTCTAAAACCTCAGTTCTTTGCAAATGCCTTATTTCAGTTGCAAATCTTTCAATTGAACTGGCAATAATACCTAAAGTAGAAAAAAATTGTGCATGTCTATCTCTAGGTATTACTTGAGTCGAAATTGGCTCAATATTCAGTTTAAGTTTTTTTGCTACATATGACTCAACTTTGGGATCGACATTTGCAAATGTGCCTACGGCACCAGAAATTGCACAAGTAGAAATTTCTTTTATTGCATTTTCTAATCTTTTTTTGTTTCTAATAAACTCTTGATAAAATGTCAGCATTTTTAATCCAAATGTAATTGGTTCTGCGTGAATTCCATGGCTTCTTCCTATACACAAAGTGTATTTATGTTTAGTCGCTTGTTTTTTAATTGAGCTTAATAATTGATCTATATCTCTTAATAAAATATTTCCTGATTGTTTAAGCTGTATATTAAAGCAAGTATCTAAAACATCTGAAGACGTCATACCTTTGTGAAGAAATCTTGAGTCTTTTCCAACTTTTTCATTAATTGAAGTTAAAAATGCAATTACATCGTGCTTAACTTTATTTTCTATATCTATGATTTTTTTTACATCAATTTTCGCTTTTGATTTAACTTTTTTTGCTACACCTTTAGGAATAACCTTTAGTTTTTCCATAGCTTCAGCTGCAGCTACTTCAATTTCTAACCATATTGAGTATTTATTTTGATCTTCCCAAATTAATTTTATTTCTTTTCTAGAATATCTATCAATCATTACTAAAGAATAGTTATAATTTTGATCGTGTAAAAATTTCGTACCCGTCTTTTGTTATACCAACAGTATGTTCAAATTGTGCAGATAATGATTTATCTTTTGTAACAGCTGTCCAACCGTCGTTTAAAACTTTAGTTTCGTAATTTCCAACATTAATCATTGGTTCTATTGTAAATATCATTCCAGATTTAATTTTTTCTCCTGTTCCTTTTTTTCCATAATGTAGCACAGTTGGCTCTTCATGAAATGCTTTACCTATACCATGTCCACAAAAATCTTGAACTACCGAGAATCCTTGAGCCTCAACATGATCCTGTATAGCTGAACCAATATCTCCTAAATGAATATCTTCTTTAAGTATATTTATGGCTTTCATCATTGCCTCATATGTTGTCTGTATCAATTTTTTTGCTTTAACTGGTATATCTCCTACTTCGAACATTCTGCTTGTATCTCCATGCCAACCATCTTTTATTGCGGTAACGTCTACATTTAAAATATCTCCCTCCTTAAGAATTTTTTGAGAGGGAATTCCGTGACACACTACATGGTTAACAGAAGTACAACATGATTTTGGAAAACCTCTATAGAACAAAGGAGCAGAATAGGCCCCATGATCGTTTATAAATTCGTAACATAATTTGTCTATATCTTCAGTTGTTATTCCTGGCTTAATAAGTTTTTGAACTTCATCTAAAGTTGCAGCAGCTATTAACCCAGCTGCTCTTGTTTTCTCAAATGCCTCAGGTATGTTTTTCATCAATTTTTAAACTAATCTTTTTATTAACTCTTATTCCTTTTGGAGAAAATTTACAATCATAGCAAAGTATTTTTAAACTTTTTTTAACTGCTTGTGATAACGTTTTTGAGTATTTAGGATCTATATCATTAGCGATTCTAAATGTTCTACAGTCTTCACGCTGTATAATAAACGCTAGATAAATTTTATAGCCTTTTTTTTTAGCATTCATTAATTCGTTAATATGTTTTACACCTCTTGATGTTATAGCGTCTGGGAACTCTGCTATATTGGATTTTCGCTTTAATGTAACATTTTTAACCTCAATAAAAGCATTAAAATTTTTATCTTTAATTAAAAAATCAAATCTAGTGTTTTTGCCAAATTTTACTTCAGAATTGATTATCACATCTTTTTTAAATTCTTTTATTAAACCATTCTTTAAAGCCGACAAAACAATCTTGTTTGTTGCATGAGTGTTCACCCCAACTTTAAAACCATTGTCCTCAATTATTTGTAATGTATATTTTAACTTTCTATTTGGATTATCTGTTTTACTTAACCAGACTTTATTTCCTTTTTTTAGTAAGCCCATCATCGATCCAGTATTTGGACAGTGTGCTGTAATTAATCTTCCATTAATCTTAACATCTACAAAAAAACGCTTGTATCTTTTTACAAATACACCTGATATTAATCTATTTTCAAATAACATATATTTTCAATCTATGAAGAAAAAAAACAAAAAAGTAAATGCTGCAATTTTGATAATAGGTAATGAAATTCTTTCGGGAAGAACACAAGACAAAAACATTGCCTTTTTATCAAAATGGTTAAATTCAACATGTGGAATTTCTGTTCGAGAAGTAAGAATAGTGCCTGATACAGAGAGAGTTATTGTTAGAAATATTAAAGAAATGTCCCGTACTTTTAACTATGTTTTCACGACAGGTGGGATAGGACCAACACATGATGACATTACTGCTAAATCAATATCAAAAGCATTTAAGGTAAAATATGAATTTCATAAAGAAGCTTATAGAATATTAGAAAACTATTACGGGAAATCAAAATTTAATGATGGTAGAAAAAAAATGGCAAAAATGCCCAAAGGCTCAAAATTAATTTACAATCCATCAAGTGCAGCTCCCGGGTTCATAATCAAAAATGTATTTTCATTACCTGGGGTGCCTTCAATCTTAATTTCAATGATAGATAATTGTAAGAAATATCTTGTAAAAGGTTTGAAAGTTCATAGTAGAACAATGAATCTTTTTACAGTTGAAAGCAATATTTCAAAGAGATTAGGCATTATACAAAAAAAATATAAAAAATCTGTAGATATCGGAAGCTATCCCTTTTTCCGACTAGGAAAGATTGGTGTATCTATAGTGACAAGATCAACATCAACAATTAAATTAAAAAAAATAAACAAAGATTTAATTAATCTTGTAAAATCAAAAAATATTAAACTATTAAAAATTTAAATTAATTTAAAAACATCGAGGACTGTAATTTTATTAATGTTCTTTGATTTATAAATTATTTTACTATCTAAAATTTTTACAGACTCATTTTTAGGTGCAAATTTATCAGAGTCAGTAGGACCAAACAAAACAACCATTGGCACATTAGTCAAACCAATCATGTGCATAATGCCATTATCTATTGACACTGCTAAATCTAATCTATTTGCCATTGCAGTAATTAATGCAGGACACGCTAATTTTGTGTGTAATTCAGGAAAAAGTGCATTAGGTAATTTATCTTTGATTTCATTTATCAACTCCTTGTTTTTTTTTTCAACAAAAAAAACAGGAGTTTTATTTTTTTCTTCAATCTTACTAGCAAGAGTAATAAAATTTTGCAAAGACCAGCTTTTTGCGCGATAAGTATTTCCTTGAGTAATTGAAAAACCTACATAATTATTATCTGGTAGAAGCCGTTTTGCTTCCTGTTTAAATTTTTCATCTAAATTTTTACTATTAAATTTGATTATCTTTATATTCGTTTTGAAAAAATTACATAAATTTTCCAAGTGATCAGTAGAGTCAAAATCATAGTTTTTTGTACAAAATTTAAAATTATAAGTAGTTGAATAAAAATGATCATGAGGGATTCTTTTTAAAATTAAAGTATTTCTTAATTTAGATTGTAAATCAATTATCATATCAACTTTATCTAAATTATTCCTTAAGAAATTTTTTTTACTATAAAAAAGATGCCACCATCTGAATCCAAAATATTTTAGGTTTAAATCTAGTGTTTGGATATCAATCTTAAAATCTTTTAATTTTCCTTGAAAATGATTTTCATGAGCTCCTAAATAATAAAATTCTGTTGATTTGAAATGGTTTTTTAAACTTAAGATAAGTGAAAAAAGTTGAATAGAATCTCCTAAACCACCTCCAGAATTATAAATTAATATTTTTTTCATAAAAAATATTAATAAGTTTTACAGAACTTTTCCATATATAAAGGCATTATATCTTTTATTTTTGTGTTCTTCTTCAGACCTAAGAATACCTTCTTTTTTAAAGCCATTTTTTTCAAGCACTCTTTTAGAACTAGGATTTATTTCTACAAAACCTGCTTTAAGTTTTTTAATTTTTTTTCGTTTAGCAATTTTAATTACTTCTTTGATAGCTTTAGTTCCATAACCTTTTTTCCATAAGTTTCTTTCACCAATAAAATAAGAAATGTAAGCTGTTTTATAAAAAAAATTTATAGGCCCTATTTTAATATTTCCTATGTGATCCTTTTTATTATTTTTTTTAATAAAAATACCTAACAAGATCTCATTTTTAGAGTTATTCATTTCTTTTACATATTTTCTGATTGATGATAAATTATGTTTTTTTAATTTTTGAGCAGAAAATTTATGCACCTCTTTATCATTCATCCATTTTTTGTATTTATTTGAAATATCTTTTTTTGGGTCTAATTTTCTCAGGAAAAGCATAATCTTATTTTAAACCTTTGTAATTTTTAATTAAAAAATGTGAATTAACTATAATATAAATACTTGAACCTTTATATAATTAAAAATTAGAATAATGGTCTTGTTAAATTAACAATGTTAGCATATGAAATATAAAAGTATGAAGAGAAGAAATAGCAATAAAGGCTTTGGAATACTTTTTTTTGTTGTTTTTTTAATTATCTCAATATGGCCAATTTCAAGCGGTGGAGACTTAAGATTATGGTCTGTGAGTATAGCGTTTATTTTTTTGATATTAGGAATTTTAAATTCTAAAATTTTAACCCCTCTTAAGAAAATCTGGATTAAATTTGGAGAACTTCTAGGAAAGATAATTTCGCCTATAGTTTTGGGCATAATTTTCTTCTTATTAATAACTCCTATCGGTCTATTAATGAAAATTTTGGGAAAAGATCTTTTAAATATTAAATATACAAAAAATAAAACTTACTGGATTAATAGGTTAAAAGACTTAGGATCTATGAATAAACAATTCTAATTTTAAAAGATTATTATTTAATGTTAAAGACAAATAACTACTCATTTAAAAAGATAATCTTTTATCTATTAACAGTTTTTTTATTATTAGCATTATACGTTTTATTAGATTTTGTGTTCAGCAATACTTTATTAAAAAACGAAAATTGCTATGATTATAAGTCTTACAAAAAAGGGTATTTTTATTACCTTAAAAAAAATTGTGAAACTAATAATAGGTTTAAAAGAAATTTTCCGTCTGTCAAATTATATACAGATAAGTTAGGTTTGCGTGTAGGTAAAAATCCACCAGAAAGAAATAAAGATAAAAATATACTTATATTTGGAGACTCATTTACTTTTGGTGTTGGCCTTGATTATGAGGATACATATGTTGGTATAATAGAAAAACATTTTAACGATTATAATGTCTATAATTTTGGAGTCGGTTCTTACGCACCAACTGTACATCTTTATAAGTTAAAAGACTCAATAAAAAACAAAATAATTCCTGATAAGATATTATTATTTTTAGATTTAACAGATGTTAATGACGAGGCTAGTAGGTGGGTAGATGATAAAATAGACGGTATACCAAAAAGGCCGGAAGAAAAACCTGCATGGGCTAAAGAAAAGACAAAAAGAAAAGCATTTATAGAAAAGAATTTAAAATTAACAGAAGAATTTATTTCTATAGTTCGTTTTCATTTAAGAAATTTGAGAAATAGAGCACAAAATTTATTTAGAAAAGATGATAGAAATATTAGAATTAAAACTAGTATTCAGGGACAATTTACTTATACGAAAGAAGAAAAGTTAGATAGCAGGTTTTGGAAAAAAGGAGGTTTCAATAAAGGAATTAAAAAAATAGAGGATAAAATTGATGAAATATCTTTAATAGCAAAAAAAAATAATTCTGAATTCTATTTAATAATCTATCCATGGGCTGAAACACTTTATTTTGGGGAAAAAGAATTTAGCTGGTCGCAGTTTGGTAAAAAGCTTTGTGATAAAAAATGTATACTTATTAATGCTATTTCTGAATTTGAAAAATATAAAAAAACAAATCAAAATTGGATGAACGAGTTATATTTTTTGAATGATGAACATTTTAATAAATATGGGGCCAAATTGTTGGCAGATTTTGTTATAAAAAATTTAAATTTTTAAAAGTTATATATTGTTTATTAACTCAAGTTAGACTAATAAAGATATTAAAGCCCTCGTGGTGAAATTGGTAGACACAAAGGACTTAAAATCCTTGCCCTTTTGGGAGTGCCAGTTCGAGTCTGGCCGAGGGCACCAAAAAAATGAGTAAACCTATAATTATTTCAGATAAAAATAATAAATCTTTAAGGATAAAAAAGATCTTATTAAAAAAGATAAAATTTAATCCAATCAAAAGATCAAATTTAGTTATTGTAATAGGTGGAGACGGTTTTATGCTTCAAACTCTAAAAAAAAATACAAATTCATCTCTCTTATACTATGGGATTAATTCTGGCAATTATGGATTCTTAATGAACAAATTTTTGGAAAAAAAAATTATAAATAATCTAAACAAATCTAAAATAGCTAAAATTTCTCCGTTAGAGATGACTGTATATAGCAAAAAGAAAAGAAAAAAAATATTAGCTATAAACGAAGTTTCAATTTTAAGACAAAGTAGACAAGCTGCAATAATATCAATTCGAAGTGGCTCAAAATATATTATTAAAAAATTAGTTTCAGATGGTGTTTTAGTTTCTACCCCTGCAGGCAGCACTGCTTATAATATGTCAGTCCACGGGCCTATTTTAGACTTAAATTCTAAAAAATTGTCTATAGCACCAATCAGTGCTTTTAGGCCTAGGAGATGGAAGGGAAAAATAGTAAGTGATAGATCTCAAATAATTATAAAAAATCTAAATTTTATCAAAAGACCTATAAGTGCGGTTGCTGATAATATAGAAGTTAGAAATGCTGAAATTATAAAGATAAAAATTAAAAATAAAATAAAGTTCAATCTTTTATATGATAAAAATAAAGATCTTCAAAAAAAAATTAAGTTAGAAAAGTTGAAAAAAGAGGTTTAGCGCTTTAATTCTCTAGAAATAACTTTTGAAATTTCTTTGTATCCTTTTTTGTTAAAGTGCCCATTAAAACCAAAAGGGTAAAAAAGTCGAGGATTTTTATCTTTATCGAAAAATTCTGTCAAATCAATTATAGTAATTTCCTCTTTTTTTAGTTCATTAATTATTTTATCTTTGTAACTAAATATTCTTTTTTGATCAAAAGATAGTTTATTGTTAATATACCTTGAAGAGTCTGGAATATAAACAAACAAAAAATTATCCGCATACTTTAACGATTTGTTTTTAATTTTAATAATAGTTTCTATCAACAATTTTTCATCAAAGTTTTTTTTGCTTTTATTAAGAATTTTTTCTCTTATAATTTTTTTAGTTTTTTTTAATTCAATAAAGTCTACCAAATACTCTTTAAGAGTATATTTCTTAGATTTGTATCTTATTCCTTCTTTATAAATTTCTTTTAAACTTTCTATCTCAGCTTTATATAAAAATTTGTTAATTTCATTATACCTGTTTAAATAATCATTATTAAAATTTTCATCATTGTAATAATTCATAAGCAACGGAATATTTTTTTCCCATTCAAGTCCCTCAAGATCGTTGCCTTCGTAATAAAGATAAACAATATTTTTTGGTGAAAAATAATTACCGAATTCAGTAATTATTGCTAAAGAAATTAAAGCAGATGATCCAGAGACGCCTAAATTGATTGTGTTAATACCCTGTCTATTTAAATTTCCTGTAAAGTCGTTGTCATTGTTCTGACACAACCCGACTGCAAACGAATTTCCTAAGATTATAGTATTTATCTTTTTATCATATGTCTCGTTATAATTTTTAAATCCATATTTATCATTTGTGACTAACTTATAATTTAAATCTTCAGCGCAGGTAAGAGTTTTGCTATTTATAGGCCCTCTAAATGGAATAAGTTCATTTTTTTCTAAAGCATTATTAAAAACTTTTGAAAATCTAAAAGTAGGTGCGAAATTAAATACTGGTTTTATATTTTTATTTTTTTCCTTTAGATCCTTAAAAACTACTTTTCTTTCTCTTAAATCGTAAGAAAGATTTTCTTTTTTTGCTATTTCAATTTTTTTTAATTTTATATCATCAGAACTCAATTCATTATTTTTATTGTTAAAAAAAATTAGCAATGTTTCAACCGAATATAAGGTTAAAAATAAATTAAATAAGATTATTTTTAAGTATTTCATCAATCATTCTATGGTGCCCTCACACGGACTCGAACCGCGAACCTATTGATTACAAATCAATTGCTCTACCAATTGAGCTATGAGGGCTGATGATTTTTTTAAGGTAAATTATTACAAAACTCAATATAAATAAACCGCTATTTTGTTTTTATTGACTGGTAAATATGGTGACAAACAACTGATACGGTATTTGAAATATTTAAACTTTCAATACTACTATTCATTTTTACTTTAAATTGAAAATCTGAATGAGTTAAAGTTTTTGACTTCAAACCAAATCCTTCAGATCCAAATAAAAGTACATTTTTGCCCATCCAGTTATTTGATGTAAAGTCTTTTCCAGCAGATACATCAAAAGCGCTTATCCAAAAATTTTTACTTTTAAGAAACTTTAGAGAAGTATTTACATTAGAAACTTTGAATATTTTAATGTGCTCAGTACCTCCGCTAGCACTTTTATAAAGTAACTTACTCTTTGATGGAAAGGATCTTTCCTTTACTATTATTCCATCAATATTAAATGCAACGGCACTTCTTATTATTGAGCCAATATTTCTTGGATCTGAAACCTCCTCCAATGCAATAAGGTTAATATTTTTGTTAGTATTAGCCAAAACAAACTCCTTAAGTGTAATTTCTTCAATTTGTTCAACCTCAGCCACTATGCCTTGATGAGAGGTTTCATCTCTTCCACATAAATTGTCTAGTTCTCTTCTCGATTTAAAAAAGACATTTAAATTCTTTAGCAAATTTAGTGACTGATTTTCACGATTTAAATTTTTTTTCGCATCTTCCGTCAGAAAAACTCGCTCTACTTTTCTTAAGGGATTTTTGAGAGCTTCTGTTACTGCATGCTTTCCAACTATTAAAAATGTCGTTTTTTTCATATTTTCATCTCATTTTTTTAAATAATTAGCATATTTCAAGGAAAAATGATTTATTGCATTTATTACACAAATGCTTATAAAACGCTTGTTGTTAAATACTTTTTAAGTTAGGGGGTATCCCTAGTGTTAAATTTAAAGGAGGGGTACCAAAGCGGTCAAATGGGGCGGGCTGTAAACCCGTTGACTTCGGTCTTCGAAAGTTCGAATCTTTCCCCCTCCACCAAATTTATGAGTTTTTAATGACTTAAGAGCGTAATAAGTTTGGATTTTGCGGGTGTAGTTCAATGGTAGAACGCTAGCCTTCCAAGCTGGATGTAAGGGTTCGATTCCCTTTACCCGCTCCAAAATAAAAATTAAAATAAAAAGTGAGGATAAAATAAAATGTCAAAAGAAAAGTTTCAACGAAATAAGCCGCATTGTAATATCGGTACAATCGGACACGTAGATCATGGTAAAACAACATTAACTGCTGCAATAACCAAAGTATTATCAGAGGCAGGTGGTAAATCGAGTGCAAACTTTGTTGCATACGATCAAATTGATAAAGCCCCTGAAGAAAAAGAGAGAGGGATAACAATTTCAACTGCTCACGTTGAATATGAAACAGAAAAAAGACACTATGCTCACGTTGATTGCCCTGGTCACGCTGATTATGTAAAGAATATGATTACAGGTGCAGCACAAATGGATGGTGCAATTCTTGTAGTTAATGCTGCAGACGGACCAATGCCACAAACAAGAGAGCATATACTTCTAGCTCGACAAGTTGGTGTTCCAGCAATTGTAGTTTTTCTAAATAAGATTGACACAGTTAAAGACAAAGAGTTAGTTGATCTTGTAGAAGAAGAAATCAGAGAATTACTAACATCTTATAAATTTCCTGGAGATAAAATTCCTATCGTGAAAGGATCAGCACTTAACGCTGTTGAAGGAAAAGATGAAGCAACAGGAAAAAATGCTATCATGGAGTTAATGAAAGCAGTTGACGAAACTATTCCTCAGCCAAACAGACCTAAAGACAAACCATTTTTAATGCCTGTAGAAGATGTCTTCTCTATATCAGGAAGAGGAACAGTTGTTACTGGTAGAGTTGAGTCTGGCGTTATAAAAGTTGGAGAAGAAATTGAAATAGTTGGTATCAGAGATACAAAAAAATCAGTCTGTACTGGTGTAGAGATGTTTAGAAAACTTTTAGATAGTGGTGAGGCTGGCGATAACATAGGAGCACTTTTACGAGGTGTAGAAAGAACAGACGTAGAAAGAGGTCAGGTTCTGTGTAAACCTGGTTCAATTACTCCTCATACAGAATTTGAATGCCAAGCTTACATTCTTAAAAAAGAGGAAGGTGGAAGACACACACCTTTTTTTACGAAGTATCGACCTCAATTTTATTTCAGAACAACCGATGTAACTGGTGAAGTGACTCTGCCCTCAGGCACCGAAATGGTAATGCCAGGTGATGATGGTAAATTCACTGTAAAATTGATTACACCAATAGCAATGAGTGAAAAATTAAATTTCGCTATAAGAGAAGGTGGTAAAACAGTTGGAGCTGGGGTAGTAACTAAAATAATTAAATAAACGCTTAGGAGCGTAGTTCAATTGGTAGAGCGCCGGTCTCCAAAACCGGAGGTTGTGGGTTCGAGTCCCTCCGCTCCTGCCAAAAAATTTAAGAATTATGAAAAATCCATTAAAATTTATTCAAGAAGTTAAACAAGAAACTTTCAGAGTAACTTGGCCAACAAAAAAAGATACAATGATGGGCGCTGTAATGGTATTCGCACTAGCCTCAATAGCAGCTATTTTTTTTTTACTTTTAGATCAAATATTAAGATTTTTATTAAATTTAGTTTTAACAATTAGCTTCTAAGTTATGAATTGGTATATCGTTCAAGCATACTCAGGTTTTGAAAAAAAGGTTGTTGACTCAATAAAAGATGAATTAAAGAAAAACAAACTTCAAGATAAATTGGGAGAAATATTAGTTCCAACTCATCAAGTTACTGAGGTTAAAAAAGGGAAACGAACAAAAAAGGAGAAAAAATATTTTCCTGGATATGTGCTTGTCAGGGTAGAGTTAACCAAACAAATTTATCATTTAATTAAAAATCTTCAAAAAGTAAGTGGCTTTCTAGGCTCTGCTGATAAACCCACTCCTATATCAGATAATGAAATTAAACGTATACTAGGACAAGTATCAGAGAGCGCTGTTAATCAAAAAAGTGGTATTAGTTTTGAAATTGGAGAAAAAGTTAAGGTTTGCGATGGACCATTTGCCTCTTTTAACGGTTTAATTGAAGAAATTGATGAAGAAAAATCTAGACTTAAAGTCTCAGTTTCTATATTTGGTAGAGCTACACCAGTAGATTTAGAGTTTAATCAAGTGGAGAAAAATTAAATGGCAAAAGAGATTACAGGTTACGTTAAATTACAAATAAAAGGTGGTCAAGCAAACCCAGCTCCTCCTGTCGGTCCAGCTTTAGGACAAAGAGGAATAAATATTATGGAATTTTGTAAAGCATTTAATGAAAAAACAAAAGCTTTCATGGGTAAACCTGTACCAGTGGTAATTACGGTTTACAAAGATAAAAAGTTCGATTTTATTATTAAATCTCCTCCAGCTTCACATTTTATTAGAGAAGCAGCTAAACTTAAGAGCGGTTCGAAAGAACCAGGTAGAGTGATTGCAGGCTCTATTACTATGAAACAAGCAGAGTCAATTGCAAAAGAAAAAATGAAAGATTTAAATGCATTTGATCTCAAAGAGGCTACTAAGATTATTTGTGGTTCTGCAAGGTCAATGGGTATTGAGGTAAAGGAATGAAACGTTATTCAAAAAGATACCAAAAATTAATTGAGACTAAGATTAAAGATAAAAAGATTGGCATTAAAGATATAATTGAGTTAGTTAAAAAAAACTCTAATACAAAATTCGATGAGTCTATTGATGTTTCATTAAAAATTAATTTAAAACAATCTAAAGGTGGAGATTTTAGTTTAAGAACCGTTGTTAAATTGCCAAACGGTACAGGCAAAAAAAACAAAATTGCAGTTCTATGTGAGCCAGAAAAAGTTGAAGAAGCAAAAAAAAGTGGAGCGGAAGTGGTAGGATCTGATGATTTAATTGAGAAAATATCTTCAGGTAAATTTAATTTCACAAAATTAATATGTACTCCTCCAATGATGGCCAAGATAGGAAAGCATGGTAAAGTTCTCGGTCCAAAAGGACTTATGCCCAATCCAAAACTAGGCACTGTCACTAATGATGTCTCTAAAGCAGTTAAAGAAATTAAAACAGGCTTAACTGAAATTAGAAATGATAAAGATGGAAACTTGGCTTCATCAATAGGAAGAAAAAGTTTTTCAACTGAGAAATTAATTGAAAATTTTAATCAATTTATTGATTTCGTTAAAAAAGAAAAACCCGCAACAATAAAAGGTGAGTTTATAAAAAATATTTTTATAACTTCTACCATGGGCATTTCTTACAAAATTGGAGCTAAGTAAAAAATATGATGAGCAAAGACTCAAAGAAAAATTACGTTGAAGAAATGAAAAAAAACTTTTCTTCATGTGAATCTGTAATGATAGCACAATATCAGGGTTTAAATGTAAATGAGTTAGATGATCTGAGGAAGCAATTAAGAGAAAAAGGAATTCTTTTTAAGATAACAAAAAATAGAATAACTAAAATTGCTATAAAAGAAACTCCTGTAAAAGATTTAGAAAAATATTTCACTGGACCAACAGCTGCAGCAATATCTTCAGATCCTATTTCTACAGCTAAAATTCTTACAAAATTTGCAAAGTCACATAATAAGCTAAAAATTGTTGCTGGATTTATGGATGGCAAGGTTTTAGATCAAAAAGAAGTGGCTATTATCGCCACACTACCATCGTTGGAGGAAGCTAGAGCTAAAATAGTGGGTATTTTGGCATCCCCAGCACAAAAATTAGTTAGTATTTTACTTGCACCTGGCTCAAAAATAGCTAATTTAGCCCGCGCAAAGAGTTTAAAAAATTAATTCATAGGAATCAAAATGGCAGACTTAAACAAAATTATAGAAGAATTATCAACTTTGACAGTAGTTGAAGCAGCGGAGCTTTCAAAGCAACTTGAGGAAAAGTGGGGAGTTACGGCGGCAGCACCTGTAGCTGCAGTAGCACCTGGCGGAGCAGCAGCTCCAGCAGGAGAAGAAAAATCTGAATTTTCACTTTTCTTAGCAGCAGCTGGAGACAAAAAAATTAATGTTATTAAAGAGGTAAGAGCGATAACTGGATTAGGATTAAAAGAAGCTAAAGATTTAGTTGAGGGAGCACCAAAAGAGATTAAAGGCGGTGTTGCAAAAAAAGAGGCTGAAGAATTTAAGAAAAAACTTGAAGCAGCCGGTGCTAAAGTAGAATTAAAGTAAACAAAATTTAAGACTGAGTTTTACTGCATTTAACACTGCAGTAAAATTTTTATTATTGATGCAATTATCTTTTACTCAAAAGAAAAATATTAGAAAAAACTTCGGTAAACTCGTTGAGGGCTTATCAATACCAAATTTAATTGAAGTACAAAAGAATTCTTATAACGAATTTTTACAATCCAAGACTCTAGAAGAGCAAATGAGCGAACTGTCTAAAGGGATTGATAAAGTTTTTAAAAGCATTTTTCCAATCGAGGATGGTACTGAAAAATCTACACTTGAATATATTTCTTATAAATTAGAAAAACCAAAATTTGATGTTATTGAATGTAAACAAAGAAGCTTATCATACTCCGCAGCTTTAAAAGCAAATTTAAGATTAGTTGTTTATGATATTGATCCAGAAAATAATACAAAACAAATTCTTTCTGCTAAGGAACAAGAAGTTTTTATTGGAGATCTTCCTTTAATGACACCTAGTGCAACATTTATAACTAATGGAGTAGAAAGAGTAGTTGTAAACCAGATGCATAGAAGTCCTGGGGTATTTTTTGATCATGACAAGGGCAAAACACATGCAAGTGGAAAACTATTATTTAATTGCAGAATTATCCCAGGACGTGGCTCTTGGTTAGATTTTGAATTTGATCCAAAAGATATTTTATATTTTAGAATTGATAGAAAAAAGAAATTACCAATAACTTCAATTTTGTTTGCCTTAGGATTCACAAGAGAAAAAATAATTAACACATTTTATAAAACTAATAAATATAATTATAATCCAGAAAATAAAATGTGGATCACAGATTTTGATCCAGAAAATTATAAGAGACCTATAAAATTGCCATTTGATCTAATTGATAGCAAAAATAACAAAAAAATACTTTCGAAAGGTGAAAAACTTAATTTGATAATTGCAAAAAAACTTCAAGAAAAAGGGTTAAAATCTATTTTAATTTCGAATGATCAAATTTTAGGAAAATATATAGCTAATGATATTAAAGACAAAAATGGAGAAATAATTTTAAGAACAGGATTTGATATTACTGAGGAAAACTTAGAAAAACTTATTAATCAGGGTGAAAAAAATTTAAACATCGTAAACATTGATCCGATTAACAAAGGTCCATATTTACTTGAAACAATTAAAATTGATAAGAACTTAAACAAAACCGACGCTCTGAATGATATATATAAAGTATTAAGACCAGGTGAGGCGCCTTCGATTGAAGTCGCAGAGGAGATATTCAACAATCTTTACTTTAAAAAAGAGAGATATGACTTATCAGAAGTCGGTAGAGTAAAATTAAATTCAAAACTGAACCTGAAAATAAGTAACAAAAAAACGGTTCTTACTACGGACGATATTCTTGCTATTATTCAGTTTATGTTGGATTTAAGAGATGGAAAAGGCGATGTCGACGACATTGACCATTTAGGTAACAGGCGTGTTAGATCTGTAGGTGAATTAGTTGAAAATCAATTTAGAATAGGCTTATTGCGGATGGAGAGAACAGTAAAAGAAAAGATGTCAACTTTCCTTGAAATAGAGTCAGCTATGCCTCAAGATTTAATTAATGCTAAACCAATAACAACATCTTTAAAAGATTTTTTTGCTACTTCTCAGCTTTCTCAGTTTATGGATCAAACAAATCCGTTATCAGAAATTACACACAAACGTAGAGTTTCTGCTTTAGGACCAGGCGGATTAACAAGAGAGCGTGCTGGCTTCGAAGTTAGAGATGTTCATCCTACCCATTATGGAAGAATTTGTCCAATTGAAACACCAGAGGGTCCAAATATTGGATTAATAAATAGTTTAGCAACATACTGTAGAGTTAATAAATTTGGTTACATTGAAAGTCCTTATAAAAAAGTAGTTAACGGTAAAGTAACTTCCGAAATAAAATATCTATCAGCAATAGAAGAAGAAAAATTTACAATTGCTCAAGCTAACTCCCCTATAAAAAAAGATGGATCATTTGAAGAGGAATTAGTTGCGTGTAGAAAAAATTTAAATTTTGAACTTTCAAATAGAGAAAATATTGATTTTATTGATGTTTCGCCGAAACAATTGGTCTCAGTCGCAGCTGCCCTGATACCTTTTTTAGAAAATGATGATGCTAATAGAGCTCTTATGGGATCAAACATGATGAGACAAGCTGTACCTTTATTGAAACCTGAGTCTCCGTTAGTTGGCACGGGAATAGAATCAGACGTTGCTTTAGACTCTGGAGTTACTATCGTGGCAAAAAGGAACGGAGTAGTTGACAAAATTGATGGTAAAAGAATTGTTGTAAAAGCTACTGAAGTAACTGATTTATCACAATCAGCTGTTGATATATATAATTTATCAAAATTTCAAAGATCAAATCAAAATACATGTATTAATCAAAAACCATTAGTTAAAGTTGGAGATCAAATTAAAAAAGGCGATATTATAGCAGATGGTCCTGCAACAAAACTTGGAGAACTAGCATTAGGTAAAAATGTGACTGTAGCATTTATGCCTTGGCAGGGATATAACTTCGAAGACTCAATATTAATTTCTGAAAGGTGTGTTACTGACGACGTATTTACTTCAGTTCATATTGAGGAATATGAGTCTATGGCCAGAGATACTAAATTAGGAGCTGAGGAAATTACTAGAGATATTCCAAATGTTAGTGAAGAAAGCTTAAGAAATTTAGATGAGTCAGGAATAGTTTATGTTGGTGCAGAGGTAAAACCCGGAGATATTTTAGTCGGTAAAGTAACTCCAAAAAGCGAAACATCTTCTAGTCCAGAAGAAAAATTATTACGATCAATATTTGGGGAAAAGGCAACAGATGTGAGAGACTCATCTTTGAAGTTACCCTCAGGAAGCACTGGTGTGGTGATAGATGTTAGGGTTTTCAATAGACACGGAATTGAAAAAGATGAGAGATCAATTGCTATAGAAAGAGCTGAAATTGAGTCTGTTCAAGAAGACAAAAAAGTTGAGGAAGAAATCCTAAATAGAAACATTAAACTTAGAGCAATAGATTTGTTAAATGGCCAAAGAATAGACAAACAATATAAAACTTTGAAACCTGAAACAACACTAAACAAAAATGACTTTGAAGGTTTAAGTTTAAAAGATTTATGGAAAATTTCTTTTGAAAATCAAAATATAAATTTGAACTTAGAAAAATTGAAAAATCAATTTGATGATGCGTACAATGATATAAAACTAAGGTTTGAAGACAAAGTTACTAAAATTCAACAGGGAGACGATCTTTTACCAACTGTGATGAAAGTAGTTAAAGTATTCGTTGCTGTGAAAAGAAGATTAATGCCTGGTGATAAAATGGCTGGCAGACATGGTAATAAAGGAGTAGTAAGTAAAATTGTTCCTGTAGAAGATATGCCTTATATGGAAAGCGGTAAGCCAGTTGATATAGTGCTTAATCCTTTAGGGGTACCAAGCAGAATGAATGTAGGGCAGATTCTTGAAACTCATCTTGGTTGGTCATGTTCTGAATTAGGCGAACAAATAAAAGCGCATCTAAAAGATTTTGAGGAACAAATAGATAAAATTAAGAGGAAATTAAAGGAAATTTATGGTGAAAAATATTATGAAGGGGTAATATCTAAATTATCCAAAAAAGAAATTGCTGAACTTGTACAAAATATTTCAAATGGGGTACCAATTTCTACACCAGTTTTTGATGGTGCGAGTACAAAAGATATTACTGAAATGCTAGATCTTGCAAAATTACCAAACTCAGGACAAACAAATTTATGGAATGGGCAGACAGGTGAAAAATTTGATAGGCCAGTAACTGTTGGAATAATTTACATGTTAAAATTAAATCATTTAGTTGAGGATAAAATACATGCCAGATCAACTGGCCCTTACAGTTTAGTAACACAACAACCACTTGGAGGTAAAGCTCAATTAGGAGGGCAAAGATTTGGAGAAATGGAAGTTTGGGCTTTAGAAGCTTACGGGGCGTCATACACACTTCAAGAAATCTTAACAGTAAAATCTGACGATGTTGCTGGAAGAACAAAAGTTTACGAAACTATAGTAAAAGGAAATAATAATTTTGAGTCTGGTGTTCCTGAGTCTTTTAATGTTTTAGTAAAAGAAATAAGAGCGTTAGGACTTAATATTGAATTAAATTAATATGGAAAAGAACATAACAAAAAATTTTGATAATCAAAACTTAATACCAGAAAATAATTTTGACAGTATTAAAATTACTTTAGCAAGCCCTGATAAAATAAAGTCTTGGTCTTATGGTGAAATAAAAAAACCTGAAACAATTAACTACAGAACATTTAGACCAGAAAAAGATGGATTATTTTGCTCAAGAATATTTGGTCCTGTGAAGGATTATGAATGTTTGTGTGGAAAATATAAACGAATGAAATTTAGAGGCATTATTTGTGAAAAATGTGGAGTAGAAGTAACTAAATCTAATGTAAGAAGAGAAAGAATGGGGCATATCGATTTAGCATGCCCTGTTGCCCATATATGGTTTTTAAAATCTCTACCTAGTCGAATTTCTTTAACTATTGATATGAAATTAAAAGAAGTTGAAAAAGTACTTTACTTTGAAAGCTTTATTGTTGTTGAACCAGGCTTAACGAATTTAAAAAAAGGGCAATTATTAACTGAAGAAGCTTTAATTAAAGCGCAAGATGAATTTGGTGAAGATGCATTTACGGCAGGTATAGGAGCAGAGGCTGTCAGAGAGATATTGGTTAATTTAGATTTGAAAAAAGAGCAAAAAAAATTAAGAGACTCTTTATCTGAGATAAAATCTAAAGTAACTGAGGAAAGAACGATAAAAAGACTAAAATTAATTGAATCATTTATTTCTTCTGGCAATAAACCTGAATGGATGATCCTAACATCAGTTCCAGTAATACCTCCTGAACTAAGACCTTTAGTTCCTCTTGACGGAGGTAGATTTGCGACATCTGATTTAAATGATTTGTACAGAAGAGTTATAAATAGAAACAATCGTTTAAAAAGATTATTAGATCTTAAAGCACCTGATATAATTGTTAGAAATGAAAAAAGAATGCTTCAAGAGTCAGTAGATGCATTATTTGATAACGGCAGAAGGGGTAGAGTTATAACAGGGACGGGGAAAAGACCACTTAAATCGTTAGCTGAAATGTTAAAAGGCAAACAAGGTAGATTTAGACAAAACTTATTAGGTAAAAGAGTAGATTATTCTGGACGATCAGTCATTGTAGTTGGTCCTGAATTAAAACTTCATCAATGTGGCTTACCTAAAAAGATGGCTTTAGAATTATTCAAACCATTTTTATATGCTAGATTAGACAAACTGGGTTTAGCTACAACTATTAAACAAGCTAAAAGATTAGTAGAAAAAGAGAAGAGCGAAGTGTGGGATTGCTTAGAACATATAATTAGGGAACATCCAATT
>CACOEA010000006.1 GCA_902626185.1 uncultured Pelagibacteraceae bacterium | reverse complement strand
ATAACCAAATTTTTTATTCAACTTTATTTTTGGCAAGTTTTTAAAACCTTGTGAATTAAAATGATATTTTGCACCTCCTCTAGAAAAATTTTCAATTAAAAAAATCCCTAAAATCAATAATAATAGATAAAAGGATAGTTGATTAGCTGTATTTAGATCATCAAATGCTAACCAAGAATTATAAATTGCTGTTGTTAATGTTTGAACACTAAAAAATGAAACTGTGCCAAAATCAGCCAAGCATTCCATTGCTACTAATGATAAGCCAGCAACTATTGCTGGACGTGCAGATGGAAGTATTACTTTAAAGAAACTCTCTTTTGTTGAAAGACCTAGATTTTTACTAACTTCAATAAGATTATTAGATTGATGATAAAATGATGCTCTAGTCAAAACATATACGTATCCAAATAAAGAAAATGACATCGATAAAATCGCACCAAGCATTCCATCAAATTTTGGAATAAACTTGTTAAAATTACCCTCCCCAAAAATGAAAGACATTATTGAAAATAAAGTCCCGTAATTTTCAAAGAAAGCTGTCAAAGAATATGCATAAATATATGCGGGCACCGCAAATGACAATATTAATGCCCATTTAAAAAAATTCACTCCAGGAAATTTAAAAAAGGAGACAAAATAAGCAGCTAAAACTCCAAACAAAAAAGTTAACATTAAAACCCCAATCAAAATGATTAATGATTGACTTATATAAGAAAATAAAAAAGTTTGAGCCAACAAATCATAGTATCCACTTGTCTCACCAAAAAAACTTATAAAAACAGTTAAAATTGGAAGAATAATAATTGTAGTTATTATAAATGAAGTTAGGTACCAGTAATTTACTTTACTCATAAATAAAGAACCTCCGATTAAAGCGGCTTAATTTTGATTTAGCTGGCATTTTAAACCGGAGGTTATATTGACGTCAAACTTTTAATTTTTTTTCTCAAACATTGAAGAAACAATTGTCTTTATTTCCTCAATTTTTATATCAGAAATTTTTCTATTAGAAATCTTTTGTTCCATTATTTTTGCTTCATTTATACAAGGCGAGCAACCAGTTTTTAACTTATTTAAGTTAACTTCTTTTTTAATTGCTCGCCTCATATAATTAACAAACGTTACTACTTCCAACCTGCGGCTGTCATTACTTCTAAAGCATCTGCTTGTCTTTTTCCGTAATTAACAACTTTAGTTTTAAGATCTTGTTTAAAGTCTAGTCCCATATTAACCACTAATGGATGTGGTGATACTCCTGCAATCATTGGGTATTCAAAAGTATTATTCACTATGTGATTTTGTGCTTCTTCACTTAATAAAAATTCTACTAATTGTATTGCATTATCTTTATTTGGAGCCCCTTTGACTAAACCAGCTCCACTAATGTTCATGTGGGTTCCTCTACCATCTTGATTAGGAAAGAATGGTTTTACTTTTTTAGCTGCAGCTTGTTGCTCTGGACCTTTTTTTCCAGATAACATCAAAGCTAAGTAATAAGTATTAGCAACAGCTATATCTGCTTCTCCGGCTGCTACTGCAAGAATTTGTGCTCTATCATTACCTTTAGGTGATCTAGCCATATTTGAAACCATGCCTTTTGACCACTCTGCAACTTTACCTTTTCCATTATTTTTAATTAGTGATGCAACAAGTGATTGATTATAAATATTGTTTGAGGCTCTTATTACTAATCTGCCTTTCCATTTTGGATCTGCTAAACTCTCATAAGTTAAACCTGCTAGCTCTGAACCACTAACTCTCTCTGGAGCAAAATAAACTATTCTTGCTCTTTTAGCTATTCCAACCCATTTAGAAGTCCTAAAGTTGCTTGGCACTGCTGATTTAATTGCCGAGCTTGTAAGGCCACCCTGTAAATTAGCTGAAAAAGCTCCTAGTCTTCCAGCGTCTGCTGTTATGTATAAATCAGCTTTACTGTCAGCACCTTCTTCAATTATTCTTTTCTCTAATGCACCTGACTTTCCAGATATTACATTTACTTTAATTCCAGTTTTAGCTGTGAATTTTTCGTAAAGCTGAACATCTGAGTCGTAATGCCTTGCACTGAAAATATTTACTTCATTAGCAAATAAACTTCCCGTAAAGGCAAATAACAAAGCATAAGCGATTATTGTAATTTTTCTCATTTTTCCCCCGTGTTAATAATGATTATCATTTACATTAATAATGATTATCATTTACATTACAATGATAATGATTATCATTTGCATAAATGACGCACCCCTTAAATTGTTGATAACATGCAGTAAATGAGGTTAATTGAATTATGTTGCAAATTAACCCTAAAAAATTCAAAAAAATTCAAAATAAAACAATACCATCTCCGTTAAGACCTAAATTCAGAAATACTAATGAAAGCAGTATTTATTTTTTATCAAAGAGAAGGTTTGATGGAAAAAAAAAGGACGTATTTTTTAGGAGAGTTAAATTGATTATTTCCATCTTAATAATTGGAATAGGTGGATATTATCTTTCAAGCTAAATTATTCTAGTTTGAACGTTTCCAATTTTTTCTATTTTACCTTTGTAAATTCCTTTACCTGATAATGGAACTACGCCTACAGTTGATCCAGTGAATACATAAAAATCTTGATTAAGTTTGATTTTATCTTTTAAAATTTTATTTATCACAAATTTTAAAGAATTAATTGGATCGATATAAACAGATTTTGTATTTCCATCTACTGATTGATTTGTTTTTGAATTTGAAATATTTGTCTTTAGATTGTTGATATTTATTTTTTTAAATTTCTTTTTTGGACCTACAATGAACTTCATATTTGCACCAAAATCAGAACATAAATCACCTAAAGATTTTATACCTAACTTCTTCTGACGGTAACCGACAACTTCAATACAAGGGGCCATATAAGCAATATACTTTTGAACTTTTTTTTTGGAGACTAGCCTTTTTAGATCTAAAATATCTTTTTTTAAAATGTAACAAACTTCTAATTCAATGCCAAGTGTAAATTTATTGACTTTAACTTTTTTTTTATTTTTTAATAAGTTTTGTTTAAATACAGCAGCATAAAAAGGTTCTTTTTCTTTAAATTTTTTTAATAAAGGAATTCCAGTTCCACCAGCTTTGAAACCTATGATTGGCCTTTTCACTTTTTTTTCACAAATTTTTCTTATCTTGTCTGCTGAAAATATGTTTTTTGTGAATTTTTTTGGTATGGGTGGAATAACCTTATTTTTTAAAAAAGCATTAACCAACTTATTTGCTATCAAATTTGTTTCTTTTATAGACATTTAATATTTTTTAATATTTATTTTTTTATGATAGTATAACATAGTATTCTAAAAATAAAGCAATGGATCAAAAATATACAATTAAGGAAATTCTGTCTGCCGTTAACGAATTTCAAAAAATTGATGATAGTAAAGTTATGGAAGATTCTCAAGATAAGAAAATTATCGATAATATGGATATTCCTTCAAATACATTAAAATTAATAGAAGAAGCAGAAAAAGCAAAAAATTAAATTAAACTTGCAATTTGAATTGCGGTATCGCACATTCTGTTTGAAAAACCCCACTCATTATCATACCAAGATAATACTCTGCTAAACTTACCTTTAATAACTTGAGTTTGTGTCAAATCAAAAATTGAACTATGCGGGTTATGATTAAAATCTTTAGAAACTAAAGGAGCTGAGTTAGTTGCTAGTATTCCTTTTAAAGGACCTTTAGCTGCTTTGCTCATAGCTTCATTGATACTTTCAGAAGTCACTTCCTTATTAGAAACGAAAGTTAAATCAATTAAAGAAACATTAGGAGTTGGTACTCTTATAGCTGTTCCATCAAGTTTGCCTTTTAAACTTGGTAAAACTAAACTCATTGCTTTAGCTGCTCCCGTAGAAGTTGGTATCATAGCATCTCCAGAAGCTCTGGCTCTTCTCAAATCTTTATGAAGAGTATCTAAAAGCTTTTGATCTCCTGTGTAGCTATGGATAGTAGTCATATAACCATATTCAATTCCAAAAGTATTTTCCAACACCATAGCGACTGGTGCTAAGCAATTAGTAGTGCAAGAACCATTAGAAATTATATTATGTTCTTTTTTTAAATCTTTACTGTTCACTCCTTGGACAACTGTAAAATCTACTTCTTTAGCAGGTGCAGATATTATTGCTTTTTTAGCACCAGCCTCTAGATGCTTCCCTGCGGACTTTTTATCTAAAAAGAAACCAGTACATTCTAAAACAACATCTGCTCCAATTTTTCCCCAAGGTAATTTAGATGGATCTCTTTCGGCAAAAACTTTGATATTTTGATCTCCTATTTGGAAACCTTCTTTAGTGGTCTTTACATCATGATTTAATGTTCCATGAGTACTGTCAAATTTTATTAAGTGAGCGTTAGCCTCAATAGAGCCTAGATCGTTAATACCTACTACTTGAATTTTGCCTTTATAATTTTCTAATAAAGCTCTTAAAATAAGTCGCCCTATTCTACCAAAACCATTAATTCCTACTTTGACCATATGTGCTATACGTATTTAAATACAACGATGAAATAAGCAACACAAATTATTGATGCTATCCACAAGAGACTACCAACGAGACCTAACCATGCTAAATGAATAAAAGCACTTCCCAATAAAGAAACAAATAACCTATCACCTCTAGTTGTATCTAAACCTAAAATACCTTTTCTAGGTGACCCACCTGGTACCTTTTTTTCCCAGACTAACATTACTGTTATACATAAAGCTATAAAAATAAAAAAAGCAGCCGTTTGCCAAGTCCAAGCCATCCATGAAAATAAATCAAAATCAAAAAAACCTTTTTCTTTTGCTTTACCCACATCACCCCAAGTAGCTGCGTATAATTTTGTAAACATTAAACCCTTCCCATCGCAAATCCTTTAGCAATATAATTTTTAACAAAGTAAATTACAATTGCTCCTGGAATTATTGTTAAAGTACCTGCTGCAGCTAATAAACCAAGTTCATACCCCGACGTACTAGCAGTTCTAGTCATGGTAGCTGCTATTGGTTTTGCAGCTGTTGCTGTTAGTGTTTTGGCTAATAAAAGCTCAACCCAAGAGAACATAAAGCAGAAAAACATAGTTATACCTATTCCAGCTGCAATGGTTGGAACAAATATTTTAAAGAAAAACCTACCGAAAGAATATCCATCCACGTAAGCTGTTTCATCTAATTCTTTAGGAACAGCAGACATAAATCCTTCTAATATCCATACGGCAAGAGGAATATTAAACAAACAATGAGACAATGCTACGGCTATATGAGTATCAAACAAATTTACAGATGAATAAAATTGGAAAAATGGCAAAGCAAAAACTGCTGGTGGAGCCATTCTATTTGTTAATAACCAAAAAAATAAATGCTTATCGCCTAAAAATTTATATCTAGAAAACGCGTAAGCTGCTGGTAAAGCTGCGGCAACAGAAATAACAGTGTTAAATACTGTATAGGTAATTGAGTTAACGTAACCCATATACCAGGTACTATCTGTAAAAATTTTTACATAATTTTCTGTTGTGAATTTTTGAGGCCATAATGAATATGTATTTATAATTTCAGTAGTTGTCTTAAATGACATATTAATTAACCAATAAATCGGTAACATTAAAAAAATTATGTATAATGTAGGTACTAACCATTTATATTTTTTCATGACTGTGCCTCATTTTTCATCATTAAATTGTAAAATACCCAACAAACTAAAAGTACTATAAAGAAATATATTAGTGACATCGCAGCTGCTGGTCCTAAATCAAATTGTCCCAAAGCCATTTTAACTAAGTCAATAGATAAAAATGCTGTAGTATTTCCTGGCCCACCTCCTGTTAATACAAATGGCTCAGTATAAATCATAAAACTATCCATAAATCTTAATAAAATTGCTAAAGTTAAAACCTTTTTCATTTTTGGTAATTCAATATATCTGAAAGTTGCCCACCTACTAGCACCATCAATTTCTGCAGCTTGATAGTACGCAGGCTGAATTGAGTTAAGACCTGCATAAGACAAAAGAACAACTAGAGATGTCCAATGCCAAACATCCATTAAAATAGTTGTGAACCATGCATCGCCGGGTTGTTGGGTAAAGTTATAATCAAAACCCATTGCGTTTAACGAATAACCAAGAAAACCAATATCTGGGAGTGCAAAGATATTCCACATTGCCCCAACAACATTCCAAGGTATAAGAAGTGGCATTGACATTAAAATTAAACAAACCGGTACTCCCCAACCTTTTTTTGGCATCGTTAAAGCAATTCCAATACCTAAAGGTATTTGAATTAGAAGTATTATGAAAGTAAAAGCAAATTGTCTTCCTAATGAAGCATGAAATCTTTCAGATAACAAAATTTGTTTAAACCATCTTGTGCCTTCCCAAGCAAACACGTTGTTTCCAAAAGTTTCTTGAAATGAATAATTTACAACTGTCATTAAAGGAATAGCTGCATTAAATGCAACAAGAACAAACACGGGAATAACAAAATACCAAGCTTTTTGATTAATAGTTTTATTCATTATTCTATGATCCAGTTATCTCCATAAACATAAGTATATTTTTGATTAAAAGTTATATTAGCGCTTCCATTTGGAATCTCAGTAGAAGCGTTGGATAATATTTTAATATTTCCCCCATTACATTCTGTATCAACAATTTTATGTCTTCCAGTATTACTTACTCTTTTAATTTTAACTGGAATTCCCTCTTTTGAAAAATTAATAAATTCTGGTCTAATGCCTATTTGAGTTGTGTTAAAATTTGATTTTTTTATAGCTTTATGACTTTGTATTTTTTGACCACTGAAATTTATTTCACCATTTTTAATTTCACAAGGAAGTATATTCATTCCAGGCGAACCAATAAAATGTCCAACAAAAGTATGTTTGGGTTTCTCAAATAATTCAACGGGTGTTCCAGTTTGGACGATTTGACCTTCATGCATGACCACAACTTGATCTGCAAAAGTTAAGGCTTCTGTTTGATCATGTGTCACATAAATCATAGTACGATTAATTTTTTGATGCAGTTCTTTTAATTTAGATCTTAAAACCCACTTTAAATGTGGGTCTATCACAGTTAATGGTTCGTCAAACATAATTACGTTTACGTCTGATCTAACAAGTCCTCTTCCTAATGAGATTTTTTGTTTTCCATCAGCTGTTAAACCTGATGCTCTGTTATTTAATGTAGATGTCAATTCAAGCATCTCAGCAATTTCTTTAACTTTTGATGCAACTTCTGAGTCAGAAAGGCCTCTATTTTTTAATGGAAAAGCTAAGTTTTCATATACAGTCATGGTGTCATAAATAACTGGAAACTGAAATATTTGAGCAATATCTCTTTCAACAGGGTTGAGTGATGTCATATCTTTGTCATCAAATAAAACACTGCCCTTCGTCGGTTTTAACAAGCCTGAAACAATATTTAATAAAGTGGTCTTTCCACAACCAGATGGTCCTAAAAGAGCATAAGCTCCACCATCTTTCCAATCTATGTTAACATCTCTTAATGCCCAATCAGAATTACTATTCTGCTTTTCTAAATAACTATGACTTAAATCTTTTAAAGTTATCTTAGCCATTGTTTACCAATCTGTTATTTTGATCAAAATATAAAAACTCATCTGTGTTCATGTATAATTTAGTATCTTCTCCAACATTTTTTTGTTGAGTTCCATTAGATAATGAAACCCAGTTTAAATTTCCATTAGTAAAGTGTATTAAGCTTTCTGATCCACTAAGTTCAGAAATCTGGACTTTACCATTAATTTCAACTGAGTTATTTCCCTCTTTATAAGTAGTAATATTATGTGGTCTAATGCCTATTTTATAAGTGCCATCTTTAATTTTTGCTGATGATTTCCATTGGACATTATTATCTGTAAATTTACAATTATCTCCACTTTTTATGATCTCAGCTATGTTCATTGGTGGATCGCTAAAAACTTTAGCGGAAACTAAATTTTCAGGTTTACTGTAAACTTCTAAAGTTTTTCCGTATTGAATTACCTTGCCTTCTAATAATGTTGCTGTGTTTCCTCCTATCATTAAAGCATCGGATGGTTCTGTTGTTGCATATACAACGATACAATCTCTATCTTCAAATAATTTTGGTAATTCCTCTCTTAATTCCTCTCTAAGCTTAAAGTCTAAATTTGCAAGAGGTTCGTCTAATAAAATTAAATCTGAGTCCTTTACTAAGGCCCTTGCTAAAGCTGTTCTTTGTTGTTGTCCGCCTGATAATTCATCAGGTTTTTTATTTAACATTGCTGATAGTTTTAAAAGTTCAGCCACCTTTCCTACTCTTTGTTTAATCTCATCATCTTTAACTCCCGTTATTGCTAACGGGGATGCAATATTTTCATAAACCGTATAATTTGGATAATTAATAAATTGCTGATAAACCATAGAACAATTTCTTTTTTGTACTTTGATACCTGTAACATTTTTTTCGTCAAACCATATCTCGCCTGAGGTTGGTTTATCTAACCCTGCCATTATTTGCATTAAAGTTGTCTTCCCAGCTAGTGTGGAACCGAGCAATACATTTATTGTATTTTTTTCTAATCTAAGACTTGTAGGATGAATATGAGTATCTATTCCAACTTTTTTTTCTACGTTTTTTAATTCTAGACTCATAATTTAAAATTTAGTTTTAAAAAAAGGGGGCAGCTAGGCCCCCTTTTCAATTTAGATTAACCTCTTACTATTTCCAAGCTCTTGCGTATGGAACAGTTTTTCCTTGAGGTTTCTCATCACGTTTAGCTTTTGGTGAACCTTTCTTATTTAACCAATAAGAAGCTTCTCTTGGTTTATTAAGTCTTGGTCCACATCCACCATATGCATTGCTACCTTTATCAGCAGCTTCCATACGAGACATAACTAAGTCCATCTCTTCTGCAAGACGATCCATAGCTTGTTGTGGAGTAAACGCGCCTGAGTTTACATCTCCAATTTGTTGCCACCAAATTTGTGCTAATTTCGGATAATCCGGAACGTTAACACCTGTTGGTGACCAAATATTTCTGTTGTTAGATCTATAGAACTCAACAAGTCCACCTAAATCACCTGCTCTATCAGTAAATGATTTATGATCGATCGAACTATCTCTTATAATAGTTAAACCAACGTGACTTTTCTTAAGATCTACTGTTTTTGATACAACGAATTGAGCGTACAACCATGCAGCTTTTCTATTTTTAACTGGTGTAGACTTAAATAAAGTCCATGATCCAGCGTCTTGATATCCAAGCTTCATGCCTTCTTCCCAATAAGGTCCTTTTGGTGATGGACCCATTCTCCATAACGGCTTACCGTTGGCATCAACAACTTTGTTATTAGGATTTTTTCCTACTAAAGAAGCTGTGAACGCCGTGTACCAGAAAATTTGCTGAGCAACGTTTCCAGAAGATAGTGACGGTAGAGACTGATAGAAGTCCATAGCCGCAGCACCTGGAGGAGCGTAGTTTCTTAACCACTCATCCCATTTTCTGATTGCGTATACAGCAGCAGGACCGTTAGCAGCTCCACCTCTTGTTACTGAAGCTCCTACAGGGTTACAAGAACCTTTTTCCATTCTTATTCCCCATTCATCCACTGGTATTCCATTAGGTTTTCCTACATCACCTGCACCAGCCATTGATAACCACGCGTCAGTCATTCTCCAACCTAAGTCAGGAGCTCTTTTACCGTAGTCCATGTGACCGTAAATTCTAACACCGTCAATATTTTTCACATCTTCTGAGAAATATTTAGCGATATCTTCATAAGCAGACCAATTTAAAGGTACACCTAAATCGTATCCATATTTGGCTTTAAAACCTTTTTTAATTTCAGGTCTGTCAAACCAATCTTTTCTAAACCAATAAAGGTTAGCGAATTGTTGGTCAGGCAATTGGTATAAGTCGCCATCTGGACCTGTAGTAAACTGTTTACCAATGAAATCATCTAAGTCTAAAGTTGGTAAAGTAACGTCTTTACCTTCTCCAGCCATCCATTTAGTTAAGTTTACAGCTTGTTGCATTCTAGCGTGAGTACCAATCAAATCTGAGTCATTGATATAAGCGTCGTAAATACTTACGTTAGTTTGCATTTGAGTTTGTACAGCCATTACTACGTCACCTTCACCAAGTAACTGGTGATTAACTTTAATCCCAGTGATCTCTTCAAAAGCCTTTGTAAGAACTTTTGACTCATACTCGTGAGTAGGTATAGTTTCAGACAATACTTTGATAGACATTCCTTTGAATGGCTTCGCCGCATCTTGGAACCATTTTAGTTCTTTAATTCTCTCTTTTTCAGAAAGTGTTGAAAGACTAAACTCACCAGTAGCCCACTTCTTGATCGCGTCAGCGCTTGCAGAAGAAGCTAATAGAGAAAGTGAAACAGCAACAGCTATTATAGTTTTCAATGTTTTAAACATTAATTCCCCTCTGTTGTTTGTTATTTTATTAATTGAAACAAAATAGAACTTATTTGTACAGACTTAATTCTTAAAATTTATACAACTATAAATTGATTTAATTAATGAGTGCTCTTCTAATAGCTTTTGACCAGCCTAATAGGAGTGTTTTTCTGTCGCTATTTTTCATTTTAGGAGTAAATTTTTTCTCAAGATTCCAATTTTTAGAAATATCTTTTAAAGATTTATACACTCCAATTTTTAAACCAGCCATGAAAGCCGCGCCTAATGCTGTAGTCTCATGAACTTTAGGTCTGTAAACTTTAACGTCAACTACATCAGATAAAAATTGAGAAAACCAATTATTCATAACCATTCCTCCATCTACTTTAACCATTCTTGGCCTTAATCCATCATGTTTCATTGCTTCAAACAAATCATACGTTTGATAGGCAACAGACTCTATCGTAGCTCTTACGATTTCTTTGGGGCCTGTATCTCTTGTTAAACCACTTAAAACTCCTCTGGATTGCTGGTTCCAATAAGGTGCGCCCATACCAGTAAATGCTGGAACTAAATATACATCCCTGTTATCTGCTAAAGACTTTAAAATCTTTTCTGTTTCAAAAGCTTTCTTAAAAAATTTCATTCGATCTCTTAACCACTGAACACCTGCTCCAGCTATAAAGATAGATCCTTCCATTGCGTAGGTAGTTTTGCCATTAATTCTATAACAAATCGTTGTAAGCAGTCTATTCTTAGAATAAATCTTTTTATAACCAGTATTTAATAACACAAAAGCACCTGTGCCATAAGTGCTTTTTAAAGAGCCTGGTTCAAAACAACATTGTCCAATTGATGCAGATTGTTGATCTCCAACGACTCCAGTTATTGGAATCGAGTTACCTGTAATTGATGGATGTGTTGAACCATAATCATCAGCACAATTTTTTACTTCTGGAAGAATATGTTTTTTTATTTTCAATATTTTTAAAATTGTATCATCCCATTTATTTGTAGAGATATTAAAAATCATAGTTCTGCTCGCATTTGTTGCATCGGTTGCGTGTACTTTGCCTTTTGTAAGTCTCCAAACCAAAAAGCTATCTATAGTTCCAAAAAGCAATTGTTTTTTTTGCATAAGTTTTCTTGCAGAAGGAACGTTGTCTAATACCCATTTTATTTTCGTTCCTGAAAAATAAGAGTCAATTGGAAGACCTGTTTTGTTAAATATAAGAGTTTCTTTATTTTGTTTTTTTAATTTTTTACAATATTCAGCTTGTCTACGATCCTGCCAAACTATAGCTTTATAAACTGTTTTACCGGTTTTTTTATTCCATAAAACTGTTGTTTCTCTTTGGTTAGTAATTCCAATTGCTAATACTTTTCCTTTTAATTTTTTAGATTTTAAAATTACGTCTCTTAAAACTTTTCTAGTAGTATTCCAAATCTCTTCAGGGTTATGTTCTACCCATCCACTCCTTGGAAAATATTGTGTAAATTCTTTTTGAGATGAAAAAATAGGTTTGCCTTTTAAATCAAAAAGAATTGCTCTGTTTGAAGTAGTGCCAGCATCTATTGAAATGATAAATTTTCTCATTATCTAAAATCTTTCCAATTAAGTTCAAGTTTTTTGTCATCTACTATTGCATTTATCACAGCTAACATTAAAGGTAATCTTTTTTTATCAAAATCCTCATTAACTTTTTTTCCAATTTCTTTAGCTAGGTCTGCCCCCTCAACAGTCATTTTTTCCATTTTTGTTTTCTTTGCCACTGAAAAAATCATTCCCTGTCCAATATATGAACCCATTTTAGCATTTCGCCCACCACCAGCGCTAACATATAGATCGCCTAGACCAGCTAAACCTTTTACAGTTTCTTTTTTTCCATTTAGATGTTCAGTAAATATTTCCATCTCATAAATCGATTGTTTTATTAATGCAGAAGCAGTATTCAAATAATTGCTTTCACGTATTTCTTGAGAGGCATTTTTGCTACATAATCCTTTAGCAGCTCCTATAGCCATTGAAAAAATATTTTTTATAGCTGCAGAAACTTCGACTCCATTTATATCGTCTGATATTGAGGTGTGATAATAATCAGTATTCAGCATCTCAGCAATTTTTTTTGCATCTTGCATATTTTCATTTGCAATGACTACACTACTATGAATTCTGTGCGATAATCCAGCTGCTAAACATGGACCACCTATTGCTGAAATATTAGTCTTTAAAATACCTTTAGTTTTTAAAAGTCTTTTTAACTTATCGACTAAAAGTTCATACTTGTTGTTATGAATACTTAGACCTTTTGTAAGCATAAGTAAATTTGGTAAATTTTTATCTTTAAATATTGTACTCAATTGATCAGCAACCCATTCAATACCTTTTGAATTTATTCCTAGAACTATTAAATCAACATTAGATTTAAAAATAGAATTAAATTTTTCAAATTTAACCACTTTTACGCTTTCTGATACTTGAGTTTTAATACCAGGATGTAAATTATTATTTTTTTTTAAGTTTTCAACAAACTCATCTTCGAGATGTGTACCGACGATTGTTGTATCGTGATTATTATCTACACAAGGGAAAGAGAAAGCAGTCCCCATAGCACCAGCCCCAATAATTACAATTTTTGACATATTAATCTTTAAAAAATATTTTTTTAATCAAAAGAAAAGCTGATATTAACTCAATTTTACCAATAATCATAAATATTATAAGACTTAATTTTGAAGTTGTTAGTAAATTTGAAAAATTCATTTTTTCAGTTAAGAAAATTCCTGAGGTCGTAGTATTAGTGATAGTCAAAATAGATAATTTAAATGACTTTTCAAATCCAATATTATCAACTATTAAAATTCCAGATAATATAAATAAACTTACAAAGAAAGAGATAAAAATCAAAAAAGATATTTTAATATTTTCATCAGTGATTTTTCGTTCTGAGTCAAATAGATTTCTATTAACAACACTGTTAGGACTGACGAGTTTATTAATTTCAGTAGCAGCAGTCTTTAATAAAATATAAATTCTAATCAGTTTAATTCCAGAGGTATTAGATACTAGAGAACCACCAATTATTGTTATCAAAATAAAGTATAAGCTTAAATTATTATCCACTCTAATAGTTGATAGTCCCGAATTACCTAAGCTGCTCAAAACACTTATAATAATGTCTAATAAATCGTAGCCATTAAAAAATATTAACAAAGTTAAGATTATTGCTATTATTATTAAGAAAAAATCTTCCTTATGTTCTTTAATTAAAATTCTTTTTTGTAAGATATTTGTTACTAAAAAGAAATTCAAAATTGATATTAATAAAGAAATCACAAAAATTATCTTTTGAAAATTTGATTTTATAATTTTATCTAAAGAGTCAGTTGGTATAAACCCACCAGCTGAAATTAAACTCATACTTAAATTTAGCGAGTTAAACATTCTGACTCCAGAGATATTTAACATAAAAAATATTATTAGGCTTAACATTGAATAAAAGATAAGTATTCTAATTAACAGATTTTTAACATTTGTCTCAGAGATAATTCCACCACCTCCAGAATAAGTTAGATCGTTCAGCTTAAATTTAAATTGTTTATTCGAAAAAATAATTATTAAAAAAAATAAAAAATATAATCCCCCAATCCATTGAGAAGAAGATCTCCATAAAATTAAAGTTGGGTCTAAATATTTTATATTTTCAAAAATAGAAAAGCCTGTTCCTGTTAGGCCTGAAATAGCCTCGAATATTGAATTTATAAATGTTACCTGATAATTGCTTAAATAAAATGGTAACGAAATTAAAATTGATATTAATAAATAGGTAACGAATATTAATAACAATTGTTCTATAAAATCTATTCTTCTAGAAGCATTTCGACCAGAAAAAAATAGAATCAATCCTATTATTAAAGAAATAATTAAAGTTACAATATAGGAATTAATATTTAGAAAATAATCAAAGTAAGATGAATATAATATGTTAATGAATGATAAAATACTTATAGGCAAGCATAATAATCCTAAGTAGTAACTGATACCTCTAAAATTCATTATTAGATAGAACTTACGCTAAATATACTTTCAACTTCTTTCATCAACTCTCTTTTAGCCACAAATACAACTAAATCATCTTTTTCAAAAATGAAGTTAGATCTAGGGATAACTACATTATCTTTTCTGACTATGGCTCCTATTCTAATATCTTCGGGCAAATTTGAATTCTTTATAGATTTATTTAATAATTCAGACTTATCCAATATTTTCGCCTCAATGAATTCGTACTCGCCATCGAGCACTGAATATACTGTGCCTATAGTACCTCTATGAACGTGCTCCATAATTCTTGAGACAGTTGTCATTCTCGGATCAACCAAATCATCAATATTTAAAGAGTCTTGTAACAAATTGTAATTAGTTTTATTTACAATGGCTATAGTTCTTTTCTTTTGCCCTGTTTTTTCAGCAAGAACACATGCCATCATATTATTTTCATCATCGTTTGTTAGTGCTAGTACTGTTTCAGAGTCTTCTAAATTTGCCTCTTTAAGTATATCCTCATCTAAAGCATCACCTTTTATGACTATAGATGATGAAAGTTCATTAGCTATAAGTTCAGCTCGATCTTTATTTTTTTCAATAATTTTAACTCTAACGTCTTCAAAATTTGCCTCTAACATCTTAGCTAAATTTAAACCTATATTGCCGCCACCAATAATAAGAATATTTTTGGCTATTTTTTCTTCATGACCAAATGCTTTCAATATTGCAGTTAATTGAGCGCTGCTTACTATAATATAAACATTATCGCCATCCAAAATTTTGTCATTTTTTTTGAGATATATAAATTTCTCTTTTCTAACCGCTCCTAAAATATTAGCTTTAAAATCAGGAAACTTTTTAGTTAAGTCTTTTAAAGGTATATTTTTGACTGGACAGTTTTTTTCAATTGAAATTTCTAACATTTTTACTTTATCTTTTGCAAAAGGAACATTATCTAAAGCACCTGGAGCCTCTAATCTTCTATACAGAGATTTTGCGACCTCTAGCTCCGGTGAAATAATTACATCAATAGGAATATTAGATTTGTTGTAAAGTTTTCCCCACTTTCCCTCTAAAAAATCTTTTGTTCTTATTCTTGCAATTTTTTTTGATACATTAAATAATGAGCTAGCTAATTGACACACGATCATATTAGTTTCATCATTTCTTGTCACCGCTATAACCATATCAGCTTTTTCAGCACCTGCATTTTCTAAGACTGTAGGCAAAGTAGCTCTTCCTACTATTCCCTTGACATCTTGTGTGTCATTAATTTTTTTTATGTCTTCTGAGGATTGATCGATAACTGTCACAGAATGACCTTGAGCTGAAAGTTGTTTGCTTATTGAAAAGCCAACTTTGCCGGCTCCACATATAATTATGTTCATTTTAGTTTATACCTTTGATTCCTAATGATTTAAGTTTTCTGTGAAGAGCAGATCTTTCCATTCCTATAAAATCAGCTGTCTTAGAGATATTTCCGTGATTTTTTTTTAATTGTTTCATTAGATATTCTTTTTCGAAACTTTCTCTTGCCTCTTTTAATGGAGATGAAAATGACTTTTCTAATAATGAATTGTTTGATTGTACAGACGATGATGAAGCTAGAATATCATCCATCAATTTATCAATATTTTTTTTGCTTTCATTTGCAGATAAAATTGTAATTCTTTCTACCAAGTTTCTTAACTCTCTAACATTTCCAGGCCATCCATATGTATAAAGATTATCGTTTTTGATATCTATTTTTGGTTGTTGTACACCATTTATTTCTGACAGCCTGTCTTTAAAATATTCTATTAGTAAAGGTATGTCCTCTGTCCTAGAACTAAGAGAACTTAATTCTATTGGAACTACATTTAATCTATGAAACAAATCTTCTCTGAATTTTCCCATTTCGACTAGTTCTTTTAAGCTTTTAGATGTAGATGAAATTAATCTTATATTGACATTTATATATTTAGAACCATTAAATCTTTTAAACTTTTGATCTATTAATACTCTTAAAACATTCGCTTGAGTCTCAATTGGTATCTCCGAAACTTCATCTATTAATAAAGTTCCCTTATTTGCTCTTTCAAGAGCTCCAAAAGATACATTTCCATCGTCAAATTCCTGGCCGAATAATTCTTTTTCATAAGTTTTCTCTTTAAGCAAAGCTGCGTTAATTATTACAAATGGCTCTTTTGATCTTGCGGAATTTTTATGGATTTTTCTTGCAACAAGTTCTTTACCAGAGCCTGTGGGTCCAGAAATTAAAACTCTGCTTTCCGTAGCTGATAGTTTTTCTATTATCTTTTTTATTTTAATTATTGAGGGACTCTTCCCTATAAGTTCAAAAGAGTGAAATAATTTATTTTCAATAATATCTTTTTCTTTTTTCAATGATGCATTTTCAAGTGCTCTTTTTATATAGTTTAAAATTTTTTCTGTTGAAAAAGGCTTTTCAATAAACTCATAGGCCCCTAATCTTATGGCTTCTACCGCTATTTGAACAGTCGCATGACCTGAAATCATTATTACTGGCGTGAATTTATTCTTTTTAATTATGAGTTTAAGTAAATCAATTCCATCTTTATCAGCTTTATCTAATTTAATATCAACTACAGCCAGATCAGGTAATTTCTTGTTTATTTCTAAAACTGCTTGGTCATAATTTGCTGCAGAACGAACCTCAAAGTTTTGTTCTTTAAGAATATTGCAAATCAAAAAGCGAATATCAGGATTATCGTCAATGACTAGTATATCTTTATGCATTTATCTTTGGAAAGAAAATTTCAACATTTACACCTTTTCCATTTCCTTTATTTTGAATTGTAAAATCTCCAGAGTGTTCATTTATTATTTTATTAACAATGGGAAGCCCTAAGCCAGTGCCATTCGTTTTGGTTGTAAAGTAAGGAGTCATTACTTTTTTTGTGTCTGAAATGCCTGTCCCATTATCTGTTAATCTTACCAATATATAGTCATTATTATTAATAATTGCTATGTCAATTTTACCTTTAAAATCAGGGTTTTTTTTGAGCACATCTAAAAATGCTTCCTCTGAGTTTTTAATTAAATTAATAAAAACTCTATTTAATTGATCCGCATCTCCATTAATTATCAATTCTTTATGATCTGAAATAATCTCGATCTTATTTTTTGAGGTCATTTTTACAAAATCTACAGATCTATTCAATATTTCTATAATATTAATCTTTTTAAAAATTGGTTGAGGCATTCTTGCAAAATTGGAAAACTCATTAACTAAATTTTCTATATCTTTAATTTGTCTGTTAATTGTTTCCAAATATTTTTCAAAATCTTCACTTTCACTGGAAATTTTCTTAGAGTATTTTTCCCTCAAACGATCTATTGATAGCTGAATGGGTGTAAGAGGATTTTTAATCTCATGGGCTAACTTTCTTGCGACAGACTCCCACGCTTCATACCTTTCAGTTGCAAGAAGTTTATCTTGTTGCTTTTTTAATCTATCAATCATTGAATTAAAATTTGTATTTAATTGTCTAAATTCATCGTCTTCGTCAATATTAGGAACTTTGACGTCTAGGGCTCCTTTGCTAATTGATTGTGAAGCACTTATTAAATTAATTATTGGTTTTGTTAGTCTAGATGCAAATGTTATAGCTATTGAAGTAGATAAAAATAATAATAGTGTAACCACAATGATGTAAATTATTGCAAACGTAACTTTTATGCCTGTTTGGCTATTTTCAACCGAATAATAAAAACTTACTGCCTCTTCAGTTTCATTTAAGTATCTAAGTATTTCAGGATCAATATTTCTTGATATGTACAAATATGTATCAACTAATGAATTTAATTTTGTCATCACGGTTGTTTTATTTTCTAGATTATTTGTAATAAAGACTTGCTTACCTTCGAGTGCTAAATCGTAATCTTCTTCAGAGGGAATTATAAATTCTTCCGTAATATCCCTAACATTTGACATCAATATATTTCCTAAACTGTCTATTAGATAAACATCATCAATTCTTCTTAATATTTTTTCAGAGTTCATAATTCTTTGAAATCTATTAGGATTAGAGTAGTAAAGATTAGAAGCATTATTAAGTCCAACGCTCATCAGTATTACATCAGACTGAACATTTTTTTTACTTTCATCTAGATAATTTTTTGCAACATCGAAGGAATTATTAACTGCATTAGTGATTTGTTTGTCGAAATAATTTTGAATTCCAAAATTAAAAATGAATAGTGAAAAAATAGCAACTACAAGTGATGGCATCACCGTGAATACAGAAAATATAGAAATATACTTCAGATTTGTTTGTGAGCCAGCTTTATTTTTTTTTCCAGTATAATAAAAACGGTAAAAATTTTTAAAGATCAAACTAAAAAAAACTAATAAAAGAATTACATCTAGGATAAGTAAAAACTGCAAATTTTGATCAGTTAAAGGTATGAACCCCTCATTAATAAAGGTCAAAAATGTTACAATCCCCATAAAAATACATAAAAATGAAGATAAAATAATCCAATTAAAGTTTTTTATAATTTTAAACATTCTAAATTAGCGTTAATTATTCATATAAATATAATATAAGTTTACAATGAGTTTTTGTTTTATCATTCTAGCTGGAGGTAATAGCCATAGATTTAGGTCTAATATAGGCAAACCATATCAAAAAATTGCTGGTAAATCATTAGTAGAGATTAATGTAGATAAAGCTCAAAAAATCAAACAAATTAAAAAGATAATTCTCGTTTATAACAAAAAAGACTCAAAACGAGTAAAATCTTTAAAATTAGAAAATGTTAAATTAATCATTGGTGGTAAAAATCGTCAACAATCTGCTTTTAAAGCCCTTAGTTATTTAAAAAAAAGGGGTGGAATTTCAAAAGTTCTTATTCATGATGTAGCAAGGCCAAATTTTTCTCTAAAATTAATTATTTCAATTATTAAAAACATGAAAAATGCTAGAGGTGTAATTCCTAAAATAGATATTCAAGATGCTGTAAAACAAAAAGTAGACTCTAGTTTAAATGAATATATTTTAGGAAAAAATAGAGATAATTTATTTCTTACTCAAACACCACAAGCCTTTAATCTAAATGAAGTGTATGAGTTACACAAAAACAATGCAGCAAAATATAAGGATGATGATATCTCTTTATATATGGATTTAAATAATATTAAATTTATTGAGGGAGAAAAAAATAATTTTAAGATTACAGATCAATCAGATTTTCAAAATCTAAAAAATATTTATAAATCTCAACAAAGTGTTGGGATCGGATTTGATGTTCATAGACTTGTTCCAAAGAGGAAACTTTTTTTAGCTGGATTAAAAATCAGATCTCCTTTAGGCACACTAGGTCATTCAGATGGAGATCCAGTATTACATGCAGTTACAGATGCAATTCTTGGTGCTTGTAAAATGGGAGATATCGGTCAAATGTTCTCTGATAAAAGCAAGAAATTTAAAAATATAAGATCAACAATTTTACTACAAGAAGTAATGGAAAAAATAAAAGCAAAAGGTTATTTTGTAAATAATATAGACATAAATATTATCACTCAAACTCCAAAAATTAAAAAATACAAAAATAAGATGATAGAAAGCATTGCTAAACTTTGTGAAATTTCAAAAAATCAGATTAATATAAAAGGTAAAACAACAGAAAAATTAGGTGTTGTAGGAAAAGAAAAAGCTATTGCATGCGAAGTAATAACTTCGGTGATCAAATATGATTAAGAATATAAATTTTTTATTTGTCACTTTTTTTGGTATTGGAACTATCAGATATGCGCCTGGTACAATAACTTCATTGATTACTACAATATTGTTGTTTAGTTCATTTCATATTTTAAATTTGTCTAAAACTGCTATCTTAATAATTTTAATTGCAATATTTCTCTATTCCTTTTTAGCAGTTGAAAATTATATAAAAGAAGACACCGACAAAGATCCAAAAGAAGTTGTTATTGATGAAGTAATTGGACAATCAATACCTATTTATCTTTACGAAATAGCGCACGGAACTATTAAAGATTCAAAAGAAGCTATTTTATTTTATATATATATTTTTGTTTTATTTAGATTCTTCGATATAAAAAAACCATTCCCTATAAATTTTTTTGATCGAAAGTTTAAAAATAGTTTTGGTGTTATTATGGATGATGTTATTGCAGGTTTTTATGTTGTATTAACTTTAATTATATTTATGGTTATTAAATCAAAACTTTTTGCATGAGTTTAAATAAAAAGATTATATCACTGTTAAAAAGAAAAAAACTTAAATTAGCCATTGCAGAGTCCTGTACTGGTGGAATGCTTTCAAGTGCTATTACTTCAGTTAGCGGTGTCTCCGAAGTATTTTCATTGGGTTTGGTTACTTACTCTAATCAAGCCAAAATAAGTATTTTAAAAGTACCAAAAAAGATTATTCAAAAGTATGGAGCAGTAAGTGTTCAATGCTGTTTATCTATGGCAAATAACCTAAGTAAAATTAGTAAGTCTAAAGTGTGTGTTTCAATTACAGGGATAGCTGGTCCTAAGGGCGGCTCAAAACAAAAACCAGTTGGTTTGGTTTACATTGGAATTAGGGTTGGAAAAAAGGTTATTGTTAATAAATGTAATTTTAAAAACAAAGGTAGAAAATATATACAAACTCAGACTGTAAAAAAAACTTTAAATTTATTGAATAAGATGATCTCGTAAATATTTAAACTGGGTAACTAAATCTTTGAAAATCTACAATAATATCTAACACATGCGCTAAAAAACTGTTAAATGCTAAAAAAATTAGGAAAGCGTTAATATACAGAGCAAATACTAAAGCATTTCTTCTTCTCTTTCTTTTAAGTAGATTTTTTTCTTCTGGAACCCATTCTTTATTTTGAGGTTTAAAATCATAAGAGAACATCCAATATGTAAGATTTGTTTCATTTGGATCTCCAGTTCTAATTTCTTTGATGTAAAATACTAGGAACCTACAAGTTAAAATTAGAAATAGTAATAAAGAACTTATAATTAACATTTTATTTGTATAACTTAACTGCTCTCTCTTCAAAAGCTTTAGCTATTTTATTTAAACCAATTTCAAATGATTTTTTCATTATCCCATTCAAAATTGGATTTTTCAACTCGAAATCAATAAAAAATTCTAACTGTGTTGAATTATTAATTTCTTTAAAATTCCACTCATTTTTTAAATGTTTTAAAGGTCCATCTAAATTAGTAACAATAATTTTATCCTTTTCTTTATAAAAAGAGACGTGACTAGAAAATGTTTCATTTAAAATACTTTTTCCGACTTTTAAGTCTCCATTAAAAGTTATTAAATCATTATTTTCGATCTTATCGTAAGCTTTGCCTTGAATACACCAAGGAACGAACTCAGGATATTTTTCAATATCGAGGACCATCTCAATTAATTGTTCTTTTTTACAAGGAATAATTTTTTTTATTTTAGCTGAAGACATTCTAGTTTTTTATTTCTAGCATCTTGTAACTTTCTAAAATCATCGTCAGCATGATATGAAGATCTAGTAAGTGGAGAAGATGAGACTAATAAAAAACCTTTTGTTTTTGCGATAGTTTCTAACTCTTTAAACTCATCAGGATGATAATAGCGTTGAAGCGGATGATGCTTGGGTGAAGGTTGTAAGTATTGACCAATAGTTATGAAATCTACTTCTGCAGATCGCAAATCATCCATTACTTGTACAATTTCTTCTTTTCCCTCTCCTAGTCCAACCATTATTCCTGATTTTGTAAAAATTTTTTTATTTTGTTTTTTTACATTTTTTAAAAGTTCTAAAGATGCAAAGTATCTGGCTCCAGGTCTTACTGTTGTGTAAAGTCTCGGAACTGTTTCTATATTATGATTAAATACGTCAAGTTCAGCTTCTAGAATTTTTTTATATGAGTCCCCTTTTCTCAAAAAATCAGGCGTTAGAACTTCTATAGATGTATTTGGATTTTTTTCTCTAATTAATTTTATAACTTTATAAAAATGCTCTGAACCACCATCTTTCAAATCATCTCTATCAACTGAAGTTATAACTACATGTTTTAAATTTAATTTTTTAACTGCATTAGAAATTTTAATTGGTTCATAAATATCTAGTTTTTCAGGCTTTCCTGTTTTCACATCACAGAATGCACAAGCTCTCGTGCAAGTATCGCCCATGATCATGAAAGTTGCATGTTTTTTGCTCCAACATTCTGTTATATTTGGACAATTAGCTTCCTGACAAACAGTAACGAGATTATTTTGATTAACAACTTTTTTTGTTTGAAAAAAAACCTGTGAGTCTAAAATTTTAGTTCTGATCCATTCAGGTTTTTTTTTAATTGGATTAATTGGCTTATTTACTTTTTCTGGATGTCTTGCTTTAATAGTCATTTTAACTTTATCAAAATTTCGTCTTTAACTCCATATCTTAATTTTTCTCTATACAGCATATCTAAATAATCTAAATCATTACTAGTTATTAAATTAATCTTGTGTTTTAAATTTTCAAGTTCCTCTTTTAAATTACCTTCTTTTTCTACAAGCTTTTTGTATGTTTTTTTCTTTTCAATATATGAAATTAATCCTCTCTCTCCACCTATAAGATTTATCCCTATATAAAGAGTTAAGAATATATTTAATAATATAAGTTTTTTCTTTTTAAAACTTTCAATTAGTCGCATTATTAGATTTTAGCCATTTTAACTTGATTTCCAAGTTCTTCTTCTATGCGTAACAGCCTATTATATTTAGCCACTCTCTCAGATCTTGCTAAAGATCCTGTTTTTATTTGTGATGATTCTATAGCAACGGCTAAATCAGCAATAAATGTATCTTCTGTATCTCCAGACCTATGAGATATAATTGTGTTAAAATTAGCTTTTTTGGCCATTGTAACAACTTCAAGTGTTTCAGATAAAGTTCCGATTTGATTTGGTTTAACTAAAATACTATTAGCAGATTTATTATCTATTCCTTTTTTTAATCTTTTAGAATTTGTAACAAATAAATCATCGCCTACGATTTGAACATTTCTTCCGATCTCAGCTGTAATTTTTTTCCAGGAATCCCAATCCTCTTCAGCAAAGGGATCCTCGATTGATTTTATAGGATAACTCGAAGTTAATTTTTTATAATAATCAATAACATTTTCAACTGAAATAAAATTACTTGATTGAATTGAGTATTGGCCTTCTTTATTAACCAATTCATTCGCAGCTACATCTAAACAAATTACAATGTCTTTACCAGGCACTAATTTTGATTTTTCTATTGCTTTCACGATTAATTCAAGAGCTTCTTCATTAGTGTTAATTGATGGGGCAAACCCTCCTTCGTCACCAACATTTGTAAGCATTTTTTTTGATTTCAATAAAATTTTCAAATTTTGAATAACTAGAAAACTTTTTTCTACTGCATCCATAAAATTTATTGCTGAGTCTGGTCTAATCATAAACTCTTGGATATTTAAATCATTGTCTGCGTGTGCTCCTCCATTAATAATATTCATTAAAGGATTGGGTAAAGAAAAAGATTTTCCTAGATTTTTATATAGTGGTTTATTAAGCGATATGGCTGATGACTTTGAATTAGCTAAAGATACTGCTAAAGTTGCATTTGCTCCAAGATTTTTTTTGTTTTCACTGCCGTCTAAATCTAATATAGCTTTGTCAATTTTCAATTGATCAGTTGGATCCAATCCTTTCAACCTCGGTCCGATCTTTTTATTAATATTTTCAACAGCTTTTTTAACACTTTTACCCAAGAAATTATTTTTATCTTGGTCTCTTAATTCATGAGCTTCAAAAGCACCTGTTGAAGCTCCAGATGGTGATATTGCTGAAGCAGAAATATTATTATCTAAAAAAACTTCTGCTTCTACAGTTGGGTTTCCTCTACTGTCGAAGACTTGACGACCTTTAACGTTAGTAATTTTTGCCATCTAATTATTTTTTAATTAAACTATCTATTTCAGTTAATTTTTTTATTAAACTTTTAATCTCATTTAATGGCACCATATTTGGTCCATCTGATGGCGCATTATTTGGATCTTCGTGAGTTTCAATGAAAATTGCACCAACACCAACAGCTATTGCAGCTCTAGCTAAATGAGGAACAAATTCTCTTTGGCCTCCACTTTTTTCTCCCATACCGCCTGGTTGCTGAACAGAATGTGTTGCGTCAAATACAATTGGATAACCAAATTTTGACATGATAGGTAAAGCTCTCATGTCTGATACTAAGGTATTGTATCCAAAACTTGCTCCTCTTTCAGTGATTAAAATATTTTTATTACCAGACTCCTCAATTTTTTTTATTACATTAGCCATATCCCATGGGGCTAAAAACTGACCTTTCTTTACATTAATAATTTTTCCTGTTTCCGCTGCAGCAATTAGTAAATCTGTTTGACGACATAGGAATGCAGGTATTTGCAAAATATCAACATGATTAGAAACAATTGAACATTGTTCAGCGGTATGAATATCTGTTAAAACTGGGACACCAACGTCTTTTCTTATTTTGTCAAAAATAGGTAAAGATTTTTCTAATCCAATCCCTCTTTTTCCTTTTAAGCTTGTTCTGTTAGCTTTGTCAAAAGAAGTTTTGTAAATAAAATTAACTCCAAGATCAGAAGTAATTTTTTTAAGTTCATTGGAAATTTTCAATGCGTGGGTTTCGTTTTCCAATTGGCAAGGACCCGCAATTAAAGTAAAGGGTTTATCATTAGCAATCTCAAAATTGGAACATTTTACTTTATGATTTATCATTTTTTTGAATTGATGTTTGCAGCCTTTATAAAAGATGAGAATAAAGGATGTGGAGTTAAAGGTCTAGATTTAAATTCAGGATGAAACTGAACTCCTATAAACCAAGGATGATCTTTCAATTCTATAATTTCTGGTAGTTTATTGTCTGGAGACAAGCCTGAAAAAATCATTCCTTTATTTTCAAAATGTTCTTTATAATTAATGTTAACTTCATATCTATGGCGATGTCTTTCTTGGATTTTCAATGCATTATAAATTTTACTTATTTTTGTGTCTTTTTTAAGTCTTGCTTCGTAGCTACCTAATCGCATAGTTCCGCCTAAATCTTTATCGGTTCCTCTCATTAACTTACCATCCTTTACCCATTCGCTCATCAAACCTACAACAGAGGCTTTTGAAGAACCAAATTCACTTGATGTCGCATTTTTTATATTCAATTTATTTCTAGCAAACTCAATTACTGCCATTTGCATCCCAAAACAAATGCCTAGAAATGGTATCTTATTTTTTCTAGCATAAGTAATAGATGCAATTTTTCCTTCAGTGCCTCTCTTCCCAAACCCCCCTGGAATTAAGATTCCAGATACGCCTTTCAATTTATTGTTAATTTCTCCTGGTTTTAAAAAATCAGACTCAACTCTTATAAGGTTAACTTTTAAGTTATTTGCTATACCACCATGTGTTAAAGCTTCATCCAAGGATTTGTAAGCATCTTTAAGCTCAACATATTTACCAATTATTGCAATATTTACTTTATTTTTTGTATTTAAAACAAGTTTAGTAATTTTCTTCCATGGTTGTAGATTGACTTTCTTTTTAGACTTGATTTTAAAGTATCTTAATACTCTTTCATCCAATTTTTCTTTATTAAAACTTATTGGAGCCTCATAAATTGTTTTTACATCTACAGTTTCTATTACATCTTCAATTGCAACATTGCAAAATAATGAAATTTTCTTTCTTTGGTCTAAAGGAATAGATCTTTCTGATCTACAAATAATAATATCTGGTTGAATACCAATACTTCTTAGTTCTTTTACAGAGTGTTGAGTAGGTTTTGTTTTTATTTCGTCAGAAGCTTTCATGTAAGGAACTAAAGTAAGATGAATAAACAAAGTATCTTTTCTACCCAACTCATTTGAAAATTGTCTAATAGCCTCTAAAAAAGGAAGGCTTTCTATATCTCCTACAGTTCCTCCTATCTCACAAATTACAAAATCTTCTTTTGTTATATCGTTACTGATAAACTCTTTAATTCTATTAGTGATGTGTGGTATAACTTGAACAGTTTTACCTAAGTACTTGCCTTGACGTTCTCTTTTTAATACATCGTTATAAATTTTTCCTGTCGTAACATTATCAGATTTTTTTGCTGATATGCCAGAAAATCTTTCGTAATGACCTAAGTCTAAGTCGGTTTCTGCACCATCGTCTGTTACAAAAACTTCACCGTGTTGAAATGGGCTCATTGTTCCAGGATCAACATTCAAATAAGGGTCTAACTTTCGAATTCTTACTTTGTAACCCCTAGATTGTAGTAAATAAGCTAGTGAAGCAGATGATAATCCTTTACCTAAAGATGAAACCACGCCGCCAGTTACGAAAATGTATCGCGCCATGGAAGTATGTTATACTTCATAAATCAATAAATACAAAGTTATTAATTTATTTTGATTGAGGTATTTGTGGAAGGTTTGAATCTTCTTCTTCTTGTTTCTCTAAAACTGATTGTGTTTCACGAAGCTCATCCCTTGAAATTGCTACGATAATAACACTGCAAATTATAAACAAAGCTGCAATTATAGAAGTAAATTTTGTTAAAAAACTTCCAACAGATCTTGCAGATGTGAAATTATCTTGTGAAACACCAAGCCCTAAAGCGCCTCCTTCAGATTTTTGTAGCAAAACGGAAATTACTAAAATTATTGCTAAAATAATATTTATAGTAATTAAAAGACTTTCCATGTTGCTTATCTATAGTAATTCTTTATTATATCAATAAATTTTTTTGAAGATTTCGATGCACCTCCTATTAAAAAACCATCTATTTCTTCAATTTCCTTAAATATTTTTACACTATTTCCATCTACAGAGCCTCCATAAAGGACAGGGAAAGTATTTTTTTTATAAATATTTTTCAAGATCTTTTTAATTTGAATTGTAATTTTTCTTAACTCAGTAGCAGTCGGTAGTTTGCCTGTGCCAATTGACCAAATAGGCTCGTAAGCGATAATAATATCATTCTTATTAAATTTTTTTTCTAAAACATTAGTTAATTGTTTTTTTAGTATTGTTAAAGTTTTTTTATTTTTTTTTTCAATTTTATTTTCTCCTATACAAAAAATTATCTTCAGTTTGTTTTTTAAAGCGAATTGAACTTTCTTCTTTAAAATATAATCATTGTCACCCTCTGCTCTATTATCTGAATGACCGATTAACGTATATTTAGCACCTACACTTTTAATCATATGGGCACTGACAGCAGATGTGTTTGATGAAAAAGGATCCTTGTGGTAACAATTTTGGGACCCTATAAAAATTTTTTTGGTTTTAGAATATGCAGCAAATTTCTCTATTAAGGTTAGGGGTGGAGTTATTACAATTCTATATTTTTTTTTATTTTTGTCATTTAATTGAAAAGAATTAATCTTTTTAAGTATATTAATAGATTTTGGGACACCAAACATTTTCCAATTACCAATAAAATACTTCATTATTTGCCTAAATTATAAATTTGATCTATAGGTGTATAATTTTAAACACTTAATAGAATAATAAAATGGCAACTTCAATAGTAAAATTATCAAAATCATTTTTTGTAAAAGTTTTAGTAGGTATCATTATTTTGCCTTTTGTTTTCTGGGGTATGGGCGATGTTTTTAGAGGTGGTAATCAAAACGTAATTGCAAATATTGAGTCTAAGAAATTAAGCACTCAAGAATTTATTAGTTATGTAAATAAGTTAAATTTAAACGATAAACAACTTAAAAACATAAAAGAATCCAACCTGATTGAAAAAATATTATCTGAGTACATCGGAAAGAGAGTAATGGACTTAGAAATTAAAAAATCCGGTATTCAAATTACTGACAATTCATTAAGAAATATTATAAAAAATGAAAAGATATTCTTCAAAGATAATAAATTTTCTCGAACTGAGTATGAAAAGTTTCTTTTGAGCAGCGGGATTACTGCACCTTCATTTGAAAAGAATATTATCGAACAAGAGTCAAAAAGACAATTTTTAGACTCTTTATCAGGCGGAATTTCAATTTCTGATACACTGGTAGAAAATGAGTTTAAAAAAGAAAATCAAATTAAATCAATTGAATTTATTGACCTTAATGGATATTACTCAAACCAAAAACCAACAAAAGAAAAAATAAATGACTTTTATCAAAAAAATAAAAATTTTTTTAAAAGTGAATTCAAATCATTTCAATATGCTTCGATCACACCTAAAGATCTTATTAATAGCGATGAATATAACGAACAATTTTTCTCTCAATTAGATATAATTGAAAACAATATTTTAGATGGGCAATCATTTAAGGATACTGTTAATGAAAATAATCTTAAAGTATTCAAAACAAAAAAGATTGATTTAAATAAAAAAGATAAAGATAATAATACTATTAAAGATTTATCAGATAACCTTTTTGATAAAATTTTTTCCATAAATAGTGAAAAGACTCCTGAAATAATAAAAAGTGACAATAATTATTATCTTGTTGAAGTTACATCTAAAGAAGTAATCAATAAATCGGTTGAGAATCCTGATGTTTTAAAAGCAATAACCGATCAATTAGACATTCAAAATAAGATAAGAAATAATACTTCAATAGCAAAAGATATAGGAATGGGTGGTTTTGATAAAAATAAAATGAAAAAATTTGCCGAAGAAAATAAATTAGAAATAAAAAATTACACAATATCTAATTTGAAACAAAACGAAATATTTAGCGAAGGTATCATAAAAAATATTTTTTTAATTAATGATGGAGAAATAAGTCTCATTACTGATAGTAATTTGTCGAATAATTTTTTAATTTTAGCTTTAAAGACTAATTATAAAAAGCTTGATAAAAAAAACAATAAATATGATCAGTATAAAGCTAAAGCTAAATTGAATTTAGTGAATAAGATTTATGAAATTTTTGATGAAAGAATTAATCAAAAATATAAAGTTAAACTTAATAAAAGAACAATTGAACGTGTCAAAAATTCATTTTAATGCAAAATAATTTAAGTTTTAAAGTTTTTAGAAAAAATCATTTAAAAAAAAAACATCAAATTATATTCAGATCAAAAATCTGTCGGGACTACCAAAAGGTAGAGAATTTATATAAATTTCTATTGGCTGAAAAAAATAGTTTTATTTTTGAGTCAGTTGAAAAAGGAAAGATCAGAGGTCGTTACACTATCATAGGCCTAAACCCTGATAGAATTTGGGATATCAATAAAAATACAATAACGCTAAACAACTTGGGCAAAAAGACCAAAATTAAATCTAATCCTTTAAAATTTATTAATAAATTATTAAATGAATTTAAAATTAAAATGCCCGGTCAGTTACCTTCAATGGCTTCTATGTTAGTTGGATATTTTTCATATGATATTATTCGTTACATTGAAAAAATACCAGATGGATGTAAAGATGATCTCAAAATACCCGACGTAAGGCTATCTAGACCAAGGAACCTTATTATCTATGATAATATTAAAAAAAAGATTTTCTATGTAGAAAATGTTTATGCTGACACGAAAATAGAGAATTACTTTGATACGTACAACGAAATTAATAAAAAATTTGATTTATATGAAAATTTTGAAATTATAAAGTTGCCAAATCAATTTACGTTTGAAAAAAATGAAAATTCAATAAAATCAAATATTTCTAAAATAAAATATAAACAATTAGTTAAAAAAGCAAAAAATTACATTGAGAAAGGGGATATTTTTCAAGTGGTACTTAGCCAAAGGTTTGAAAGAAAGATTAATAAAAAACCAATAGAAGTTTATAATTATCTTAGAAAGTCAAATCCATCGCCTTTTATGTTTTATTTCAATTATGAGGATTTTAATATTTTAGGAAGCAGCCCAGAAATATTAGTTAGGTTAAGAAATAACGAAATAACAATTAGGCCTATAGCTGGTACAAGACCTAGAGGTAAAAATTATTTAGAAGATAAAAAGTATGAATTAGATTTACTTAAAGATAAGAAAGAGTTAGCAGAACATTTAATGTTGCTGGATCTTGGTAGAAATGATGTCGGAAAAGTCGCTAAAATAAATACTGTTAAAGTTACTGAAAAATTTAAAGTAGAAAAATATTCCCATGTTATGCATATCGTTTCTAACGTTGTTGGAAAATTCAATAATAAATACTCTGTTTTTGAAACATTGCTGTCAGGTTTCCCAGCAGGCACAGTTAGTGGTGCTCCAAAAATAAGAGCTATGGAAATCATTGATGAACTTGAGAAAAATAAAAGAAAATTATATGCAGGTGGAATTGGGTATTTCACTCCTAACGGTGATTTTGATACTTGTATTGCTTTGAGAACAGCTCTTATAAAAGATAATAAATTTTATGTTCAAGCTGGCGCAGGTATAGTTGCAGATAGTAAACCTGAAAAAGAATATGTTGAAACAATTAATAAGGCAAAAGCTTTAATGAAGGCTGTAGATTAAATGAAAATTTTGTTAATAGATAATTATGACAGTTTCACTTATAATTTATTTCATTACATCTCAAAATTTGTAAAAAAAAATGTTGACGTTGTAAGAAATGATAAAATAGATGGAAATACGATTATCAAAAAAAAATATAATAAAATAGTTATTTCTCCTGGACCCGGTAATCCTGATCAGGCAGGAAACTGCTTAAAAATCGTTAAAGCGGTATATAAAAAAATACCAATCTTAGGAGTATGTTTGGGTCATCAAATAATAGGACAAGTGTTTGGAGGTAAGATTGTTCAAGCAAGAAATTTGATGCACGGAAAAACTAGCAAAATAAAGCACGGTAAGAAGGGATTATTCAAAAATATACAAAATAATTTTGAGGCAACTAGATATCATAGTTTAGTGGTCGATCGTAAAAAATTCCCAAAAAATCTTATAATTACTGCTGAAACTCAGAATAAAACTATTATGGGATTGATGCATAAAGATTATAATATTCATGGTTTTCAATTTCACCCTGAGAGTATTAACACTAAAGTTGGGATGAAATTAATAAAGAATTTTATAAATTATTAATATGTCTGATTTAATAGAAAATTTAAAAAAGGGTCAGAATCTTTCATTTGAGGAAAGTAAGATTCTTTTTAATGAGATTATGGAAGGTAAATATGATGAAAATTCAATTATAGAAATATTAGAATCTCTTCTTAAAAAAGGGGAAACTAAAGACGAATTAGCTGGGGGAATTTTTGTTTTAAGAGAAAAAGCAACTAAAGTTAAAGCTGATGATGATACCATTGACACCTGTGGTACAGGTGGAGATGGTCAGAACTCTTTAAATATATCTACAGCGGCTGCAATTGTTTTGGCAAGCATGGGTATAAAAGTTGCAAAGCACGGTAATAAGGCAGTTTCTTCAAACTGTGGGTCTGCTGATGTATTGGAAGCTCTAAAAATCAATATAAATTTAAAACCTAAAGAAGCTGAAGAAAATATAAAAAAATTTAACTTTGCATTTATGTTTGCTCCAAATTATCACTCTGCAATGAAGTATGTAGGACCTGCTAGAAAAAAAATGGGAAAAAAAACAATCTTCAATTTAATTGGACCTCTAAGTAGTCCTGCGCAAGTAAAAAGGCAAGTAATAGGTGTATATGACAAAAAGTGGATGAAACCGTTTGCAGAAGCATTAAAGGAAAATAATGTTATTCATGCATACATAGTTCATAGCGATGATGGTATGGATGAAATATCCCCTTTCGTGAAAACAAATATTGTAGAATTAAAAGACAAAAATATTAATGAGTTCACAGTTGATCCCAAAGAGCTTGGGGTAGATATGAATAATAAAAATAATTTAATTGGAAAAAATGCAGCTTACAATTCTTCAAAAATAACCGAAATATTCAAAGGAAATAATAATGAGTTTGCCCAAGCTGTAGCTTTAAATGTAGCTGCAGGTTTAATTGTTTCGGGGGAAGTGCACGATTTTAAGGATGCATTTAATAAGGCACTAAAACATTTAAATTCAGGAAAAGTATTTGAACATTTAACTAAATTACAATCGACTTAATGACAAATATATTGAAAAAAATAGTACAAGATAAAAAAGAAACACTAAATTTAATTAAAAAAAATAATTCTTTAGACTCTCTCGAAAAAAAAATTATAGAATTAGATTTTTTTTATGACTTTGAAGAAAAAATAAAAAAAAATGATGGTGTCTCTATAATTTCGGAAATTAAAAAGGCAAGCCCCTCTGCAGGTATATTGGTCAAAAACTTTAATCATATTGATATAGCTAAAATGTACATCGATAATGGTGCTACGTGTCTTTCTGTTTTAACCGAAGAGAAACATTTTTTGGGAAGCCTTGCATATATTGAAGATATTAAAAAAAAATTTGAAATACCTATTTTAGCAAAAGACTTTTTTATAGACCCTTACCAAGTATCTTTAGCGAAAAGTTTTGGATGTGATTGTATATTAATTATATTAGCTGCGCTTAGCCAAAATCAAGCTGATGAAATATACTCTGAAGCTTTGAAACACAATCTGTCTGTAATAGTGGAGGTGCATGATCAAAAAGAAGCTGAAATAGCTTTAAAATTTGAAGAGGCTTTGATTGGGATAAATAATAGAAATTTAAAAACTTTAGATGTTTCTTTAAATAATACGATTTCTATTTTTGAAGTTGTTAAAGAACATAAATGCCCTCTTATTTCTGAAAGTGGAATTAAAGATGAAAAAGATGCAAAATATATTTATGAAAAAACAGGAATTAAAAACTTTCTAATTGGAGAATCACTTTTAAAATCTGACAAACCTGATGCATTAATGAAAAAGTTAATTCAAATAATTCAGTAAATTCGCCATTTATTTGAAGTTGTAATTTAAAGAGAACTTTTATAGAACATTAATGTACGAGGTTTGTTCTATGCTTACAAAAAAACAAAAAAATTTATTAATATTTATAAACAAAAAGATAAGGTCTAGCGGGGTATCACCTTCATACGAGGAAATGAAAAACTCACTCAACCTAAAGTCGAAATCTGGTATTCACAGACTAATTTCAGCTCTTGAAGAAAGAGGATTTGTTAAACGATTAGCTCATAAAGCTAGAGCACTGGAAGTTATTAAGCTTCCTGAAAATGCAAGTGCAAATGATATTTTTAATACTTTCACACCAAGTGTTATTAAGGGAGGACTAGATAAAAATGTAAAAAAATCTTCTGATATATCAGTCCTAGGTAGTATAGCAGCTGGCACACCTATCGAAGCTATTCAACAAGAAGTTGATAGAGTTGCTTTGCCCGAGGACTTGCAAAATAACGGTGAACATTATGGTTTAAAAGTAAAAGGAGACTCTATGATCGAGGCTGGTATTACTGATGGCGATACAGTAATTGTTAAAAAAACTTCTAATGTTGACAGTGGTCAAATTGCAGTAGTTTTAATTGATGATCAAGAGGCTACTTTAAAAAGAGTAAGAAAAAAAGGAAATACCATTGCTCTTGAAGCAGCTAACCGTAATTATGGAACTAAAATTTACGCTGCTAACAGAATAAAAATTCAAGGAAAATTAGTTTCTTTATATAGAAACTTTCATTAAAATAGTCTAATTAGTACAAATGTCTTTTATTTGTAGGTTTGCGCCCTCTCCTACCGGTCCACTTCATATTGGTGGTGTTAGAACAGCTCTGTTTAATTGGCTTCTTGCTAAAAAAAATAAAGGTCAGTATTTTTTAAGAATAGAAGATACTGATAAAGAAAGATCAAAAGATGAATTCAAAAAACAAATAATTTCATCATTAGCGTGGCTTGGTATAGAGCATGATGGTAAGGAATACATTCAATCTGAAAATATAAATAAGCATGTAGCAGTCGCTGAAGAGCTCATTAAAAAAGGTTTTGCATATGAATGTTATTGTTCTGAGAAAGAAATAAATGAACAAAAAGAGAAATGTAAAAAACAAGGAATACCATATGTGTATAATAGAAAATGGAGAGACGCTAAAGATCTTGAAATTCCTAAAGGAGTAAAACCAGTTATTAGATTTAAAAGTAAAATTTCAGGTAACTCAATAATAAAAGACTTAGTTCAAGGGGATAGAAATATTTCTAACTCTACAATAGAAGATTTTGTTATTCTAAGACAAGATAAATCTCCAACTTACCAATTGTCTGCAACAGTGGATGATCATGAAATGAAAATTACACATGTTATTAGAGGCGATGATCATATGATTAATTCTTTTAAACAGAAACAGATTTATGATGCAATGAGATGGGAAGTTCCAAACTTTGCTCACATACCTTTAATTCATAGTGAACAAGGAAAAAAATTATCCAAAAGGGATAATGCATCTACACTTGAGGATTATGTTAAAATTGGAATTATTGCAGACGCATTAAGAAATTATTTATTAAGATTAGGATGGTCTTACAAAGATAAAGAGATTTTTACTAAACAAGAGAGCATTGATTTATTTGATTTAAGCGGTGTTGGTAAATCACCCTCAAAATTAGACATAAAGAGGATCTATTCGATAAATGAGACTTACATAAAGACTGTTGATGAAAAGGATTTATTTAATTTCTTTAAAGAATATGTGTCAAAATATAAAAAAACTATTGATAAATCGAAAGAAAATATTCTCTTAAAATCAATGAAATTTTTAAAGAATAAAGCAAAAACTTTAGAGGATATTTGGAATAACGCTCAATATATTATTAAAGATCAAATTGAGATTGACGCAGACGATAAAAAACTAATTGATGATTTATCAAAAAAAGTTATTAATGATTTTATATCTGAGTATGAAAAACTTTCTTCTTTTTCTAGAGAAACTTTAGAGCCTATAATTAAATCTTTAATTGATAAGCATCAAACTAATTTTAAAGGTGTGGGACAGCCTTTAAGAATAGCGCTTGTGGGTTCAAGATTTGGGCCTGGTCTTTATGATGTAATTTTGTCGTTAGATAAGACTGAAGTAGTAAAAAGACTTAAACTAATTTAAATGAAAGACGCTGTATCTTTCAGAACAAGAAAAACAACCATTTACAATAAAAAATCTAATGCACCTTTTAAAATAAGCAGATCTAAATTTTTCAACTTTCTTAGTTGTAAAAGATGCTTTTATTTAGATCGTGTAAAAGGGTTAAAAGAACCCTCGATGCCTGGATGGGCTTTAAACATTGCAGTGGACGAACTTTTAAAGAAAGAGTTTGATCTATATAGACAAAAACAAAAACCTCATCCAATTATGATTAAACATAATTTAAACTTCGTCCCCTATCAACACAAAGATTTGGATACATGGCGGAATTCTTTAAAAGGTGGAATTTCATATTTAGATAAAAATACAAACCTAATTATTCATGGTGGCATTGACGATCTTTGGTTTGATTTAACTGAAAAAAAATTAGTTGTTGTAGATTATAAAGCTCAATCGTCAACCTATCCTGTAACAGTTTCCTCATATCTTGATACTGAGTGGCATCTTAGTTATAAATTACAAATGGACATTTATGTTCATATTTTAAGAAAAATGAATTATGAGGTTTCAGATCGATCTTTTTTTTATGTTTGTAATGGAGAAAAAACTAATGAGAAATTTGATAATAAAATAGATTTTAAAACTTCATTAATTCCATACCGTGTAAATACATCTTGGATTGAAGAAAAATTAATTGAAATGAAAGATGTTTTAAATCTTGATAAGCCACCTGATATTGAAAAAACTTGTGAGAAATGTGCTTATTTAGAAGGTGGAAAAAAATTTTAGTTAATTATTTATTGCTATTATCATCATCATTATTAGATGATTGCTCAGTATTTTCTGTTTGGTTTTCTTGTTGCAAAGGCTCTTCTTGTGTTTGAGGTTCTGGCTCCGGATCAGGAGTAGGTTCTGGATCAGGAGTAGGTTCTGGCTCCGGTTGTGCTTTAGATTGTTGTCTACCTATATCTGCAGCTGATTGTGGTTCAGGTTCTCTTCTCATAAAGAAATAGACTCCTGCAGCAATAACCGCAATCGCACCTAAAATATATATAATGATATTTTGCCATCCTGAGCCTTCTTCTTTTTTAGTTTCCTCATTTACAGGCTCTACTTCTGGCTCCTCAGGTTTGGCATCTTGATTTTCAGATTGTTCCTGATTAATTTCCTCTTTTGGTACTGGCTCTTTAGTTGGTTCTGGCTCTTTAGTTGGTTCTGGCTCCGGTTCTGGTTCAGGTTCCGGTTCCGGTTCTGGTTCCGGTTCTGGTTCTGGCTCTGGTTCTGGTTCTGGTTTTATTTCTGGAGGTGGAATTGTAACTTCCTCAGTCTTAATTACTTTTGCCTCTTCCTTTAAATCGCTATCATCTGGTTTAGGTGAGATCACACCAGTAGCTACTAGTATCGCACCAATTGCCGCTACGATAATTAAGTCCATAGAATCACTATATTTTATTCATTAGTTATTTCTATTATATAATAATACTTATATGTGCGATTTGGGATAATGTGGATTACTTTTTTAATGCTAACAAATGCTGTTTTATACTTTCTGACAAAGCTAATAGATCGTAACCCCCTTCAAGAAACGATATTACTCTGCCACCAGAATGTATATTAGATAATTCAATAATTAATTTTGTTATTTCATGATAATTTTCCGACTCTAAATTAATGTTAGCTAGAGGATCTCTAAAATGAGCATCGAATCCAGCTGAAATTAAAATTACTTCAGGTTTAAATTTGTCTATTGGCCTTAAAATTTTCTTTTCAAATATTCTTATAAACTCTCTAGCCTCCGTTCCAGCTTTTAAAGGTGCATTAAATATATTGCCGACTCCAGTCTCAGTCTCCAAACCTGTTCCTGGAAATAATGGAGATTCATGAGTAGAACCGTAAGCAACTGTTTTGTCATTATAGAATATTTCTTGTGTTCCATTTCCGTGATGAACATCAAAATCAATTATAGCTATTTTATTAACTTTATGTTTAGATTGTAAATATTTAGCTGCAACTGCAATATTATTAATGAAACAAAAGCCCATAGCCTTCATTGTTTCAGCGTGATGACCGGGAGGTCTAACTGCACAAAATATTCTATCATTTTTATTAATTAAATCATCAGCTGCTGCAATACCAGCTCCACAAGCTCTTAAAATAGCCCTTTCACTATTGGGACAAAGCATAGTGTCAGCGTAAGGCTCTTTTTCTACACCGATGAGTCCTTTTTTTGGTATGTTAGAAAAAATTTTTTTGATATGGTTTTGTGGATGAACTAAAAAAACTGTATCTAAATTGGCAAGCGGAGACTCTTTAAACTCAACATTCAACTCATTTTGTTTTTTTATGGACTCGATTATGCTTGTTATTCTCTCCTTTCGTTCTGGATGATTAAAACCGTTATCTTTTAGTAGGCAATCAGGATGAGAATAAACTATCATTGAAGGAATTTATTTAAAGAAATACTAGCTAGCTTCGAAGAAGACTGATTGGTTCTAAAATCTTTTAAAATACTTTGAACTTTTTCGACTTGTTCTTTTATTCTAATAGGCTCATCTAAATAACTTTCAACATATTTATAAATATTTTCTGCGTTACACTTAGACTGTAAAAGTTCAGGGATAATTTCTTTATTAGCTGAAATATTTATAATATTTGCAAATCTTATTTTAACTAAACTTTTAACAATCAAATAATTAATAAAATTCATTTTGTAAATAATAATCAAAGGTATTTTTGCGTTACAAATTTCTAAGGAAACTGTTCCAGATTTTGCTACTGCGAAAATAGATTTTTTAAGAATGTGGGACTTAATAATATCATCACTAACAACTTCACAATTTTGTAAGTTGCTATCTTTAATTAATGAGAGTGTTAATTCAGAATTTTCTTTCGTTGAATGAAATACGTAAGTCATATCATTATATTTTTTATTCATTAATCTTACAAAATTTAAAAGTATTGGCGTTAATGTAATAATTTCAGATTTTCGACTACCTGCAAATATTGATATCAACGCCTTATTCTTTCCAATAATTTGATTGATATCAATTTTACTTTTTTGTTTTTGATCTAATAACGGATGGCCTACAAACTCACAGCTTAACTGCTCTTTTTCAAAGTATTTTTTTTCAAAGTTGAATAACAATAGGACATGGTCTATAAATTTTTTCATTTTTTTAATTCTTCCCTCTCGCCATACCCAAACTTGTGGTGCCACATAGTGTATTGTAATTATTTTAGAGTTAATTTTTTTTACTTTTTCTGCCACTCTTAAAGTGAAATCAGGACTATCAACTGTAAATAAAATATCTGGGTTAAATTTTATTATTGTTGTTACAGTTTGATCAATCTTTTTTTTAATTTTAAATAGATTTAAAAAGACTTTTGTAAATCCTAAGTAAGTAATTTCCTTTAATTCAAATATAGATTTAATTCCCAAAGATTTAATATTTTCACCTCCAACTGATAAATATTCTATTTGTGAATTTATTTTTTGAAGATCGTAAATAACTTCTGAAGCTAATTTGTCGCCTGATGGCTCGCCTGTAAGTATAAAAATTTTTTTCATTTGAACATTCTCCAAAGACCTCCATTATCTGACAACATGTAAAGATCGCCAGTTTCATTATGGATTTTAATATCTCTAATTCTACCGATGTTACCCTTAAAAATAATTTCTTCATTTAAAAATTTATTATTTTGAAATTTAATTTTTCGAAGAGACTGGTCCTTAAGTGAAGATATTAAAGCATCACCATTCCACTCTTTAAATGTATCGCCTTTGTAAATAGTCATTGCGCTAACAGCTATCGAAGGTACCCAATATTTAATCGCTTTTGAAAATCCTGGTTTCCACTTAGGCCCTATTTTTGTTCCTGAATAATTAGTTCCGCCCCATCCTAATATTTTCCATCCATAATTTTCTCCAATACTTGCTACTCCAAACCAATCTCCACCTTTTGCGCCATGATTTGATAAATAAATTTTATTATCATAAGGAGAAAGAGCAATGCCCTGAGGATTTCTGACCCCTATTTGAAATATTTCTGGAAGCCAGTCCATTTTGCCTTTGTACTTGGGGTTGTCATTTGGAATTGACCCATCGAGATTAATTCTAATTATACTTCCTGGATGTTTTGTAAAATCTTGTGCAATCATTCCCTGTCCTCTCTCTCCTGCTGTTATATATAAGTGATCATCTTTAATGACTAATCTCGAACCAAAATGATAACCAGAGTCTATTGGTGGTTCTGCTCTAAAAATATTCTTAAATTTGATTTCTTTTTTATGAAAATTACCTTTAGCTACCGATGTGCTTGATTTCCAATTACCTCTGTTTTCAGAGTATGAAACATAAGCTTGGCCTTTATCGTATAAAACATCTAACAATCCACCTTGTCCAGAACTAATAATAGACAAATTATGTTTAATTTCATGAACGTTTTTATTTTTTAAGTTAAATGTTAGTAACCTACCTTTTTTTTCCGTAATTATAATATTTTCTTTATCAATGAATGTTAGACTCCAAGGTTTGTTAAGATCATCAAAAATTTTTTCGAACTTTATATTTGAAGAATATAAATTTGAAAAATTAAATAAAAATAAAAAAATAATTATTTTTTTCATTTTACTGTAATAAACATCTTTTTTTTATTAGCAAAATTTATGCATTTCTTTCTTTCTAAGAAAATATTTTGTCTAGATTTTAGTACGATTCCTTTCAATCCTATTATGTTGCATTGTTTTAAAGTTTTTAAACCTACAGTTGGTAAATCAATTCTAAGATCTTGTTTTTTTTTCGGAAATTTTACTAAAACACCTTGATTCCTAAATTTTTTAGTTTTACATTTTTTGAGCATTGCTTGCGTTCCATCATTCCCTTCAATAGCAACAACTTTTCTATTACTTACCACGGTACCTTGGCTGTATGAATATTTACTAAGCCCATTTAATATTTTAATAGCTTTCCCAATATCTGATACATCTTTTTTATCGGGTTTAACTTTAGAATAATTTCCTTTTTTTAAAGTTAGTTCAGGATTAAAAGTTAAAGAACTGATAGTCTTAATCCCTTCTTTTTGTAAAATATTGATTATTTCTTTTAAAATAGCAGCATCTCCTAGTTTAGATTTTCTAACAATTCTAGGCATATAGTAGAGTC
>CACOEA010000005.1 GCA_902626185.1 uncultured Pelagibacteraceae bacterium | reverse complement strand
TAGACCTTTACACGATCGTGTTCTGATCAAAGTGCTGGACAGCGAGGAAAAGACCGCGGGCGGAATTATCATTCCTGATACAGCTAAAGAAAAACCACAAGAAGGCGAAGTAGTTGCCATTGGGCCAGGAGCAAAAAATGAAGATGGAAAAATTACTCCAATGGATGTTAAAGTCGGAGATATTGTTTTATTTGGAAAATGGTCAGGAACCGAGGTAAAGATTGACGGCAAAGAGTATAGCATTATGAAAGAAGCAGACATAATGGGAATTTCAAAAGGCAAAAAATAACTTTTAGGGAGAAATGAAATGGCTAAAATAATTAAATTTGATACAGAAGCAAGATCTAGAATGTTAAAAGGTGTAAACACGCTAGCTAATGCAGTAAAAGTTACACTTGGTCCAAAAGGAAGAAACGTAGTTATGGACAAGTCATATGGTGCGCCAAAAATTACAAAAGATGGAGTGTCTGTTGCTAAAGAGATTGAGCTTGATGATAAGTTTGAAAATATGGGAGCTCAAATGGTCAAAGAAGTTGCAAGTAAAACAAATGATAATGCTGGCGATGGAACTACAACAGCAACTATTCTAGCACAAGGAATAGTTAATGAGGGTTTAAAATATGTTACTGCCGGGATGAATCCTATGGATATTAAAAGAGGAATAGATAAAGCAGTTGAACACGTTATAGAAAAATTAAAAACAACCTCAAAGAAAGTGAAAGCAAACGAGGAAGTTGCTCAGGTTGGAACAATTTCAGCAAATGGAGAAAAATCTATAGGTGATATGATCTCAAAAGCTATGCAAAAAGTTGGGAATGAGGGAGTAATTACCGTAGAAGAGGCAAAAGGAGTAGAAACTGAGCTTGATGTAGTTGAAGGAATGCAATTTGATAGAGGGTATTTATCCCCTTATTTTGTTACTAACGCGGAGAAAATGACGACTGAATTAGATAACCCATTAGTCTTATTAGTTGAGAAAAAATTAACTAATTTGCAGCCAATGGTACCTCTTTTAGAATCCGTGGTTCAAGCTAATAGACCTTTGATGATTATTTCAGAAGATGTAGAAGGTGAAGCTTTAGCAACATTAGTTGTAAACAAATTAAGAGGAGGCTTAAAAGTTGTGGCTGTAAAAGCTCCGGGATTTGGAGATCGTAGAAAAGCGATGTTGGAAGACATAGCTATTCTCACGGGAGGCCAAGTGATTTCTGAGGATATTGGTTTAAAATTAGAAAATGTAAAAATCAATGACCTAGGTTCATGTAAAAAAGTAAAAATTGACAAAGAGAACAGCACACTTGTTGCAGGAGAAGGAAAAAAATCTGATATTGAGGCAAGATGTAATCAAATTAGATCAGAAATCAATGAGACTACATCTGATTATGACAAGGAAAAATTACAAGAAAGGTTAGCTAAACTTGCTGGAGGTGTTGCAGTGATAAAAGTTGGTGGTGCAACAGAAGTTGAGGTTAAAGAAAGAAAAGATAGAGTTGAAGATGCTTTAAATGCCACAAGAGCTGCCGTTGAAGAAGGCGTGGTAATTGGTGGAGGTTGCGCTCTACTTTATGCTTCACAAGACTTAGATAATCTAAAAGTAAAAGGTGATGATCAAAAAGCTGGTGTAGATATAGTTAAAAAAGCACTTCAATCTCCGATAAGACAAATCACAGCTAATGCTGGAGTAGACGGTTCGGTAGTAGTTGGAAAACTCTTAGAAAGCAAAAAATCAACACAAGGTTACGACGCTCAAAATGAGGAGTATGTTGATATGTTTGCTAAAGGTATTATCGATCCAACGAAAGTTGTAAGGTCTGCTTTACAGGATGCTGCCTCTATAGCAGGATTATTAATCACTACAGAAGCAATGATTGCAGATAAACCAGAGGAAAAAGACTCAACACCTGCTATGCCTCCGATGGGTGGCGGAATGGGTGGTATGGGTGGTATGGGTGGTATGGGAATGTAAATTCAGCATACTATTTTAAAGAATTTGAACCCCAGTAGTTTCAATACTTCTGGGGTTTTTTTTTGTTTGATGTGTTATGTTATTTCATGGGTTTAAGAAGACTGATTAAAAATTATATTTACCGTAAAAAATTTAATGCCCCTAAAAATTTGATAATTAAAAAAATAAAGAATAGCAATATTTTAATTACTGGGGCAAATTCTGGGATTGGATTGGAGTTAACAAAGGAATTCCTAAATCTAAATAATAGTGTTTTAGCTACTTATAATGAGTCAAATGATAATCTTCTTAAGTTAAAAAATGATAAACTGAAAATTTGTCAATGTGATCAAAGTGTTATTGAAAATATTAGTAAAATAAAAGATTTTATTTTGAATCAACCTTTAAACATAATAATAAATAACGCAGGAGTTTGGGGTGGAAAAAATCAAAGTTTAGAAAATATTAATTATGAAAATTTTTCACAAGCCATTAATGTCAATGCAGTTTCAATATTAAAGCTTAGTGAGGTAGTTTTGAAATACTCAAAAAAAAATAGTTTAAATACAATATTGAATATTAGCACTCTTTATAGCAGTACTGAACACAACACCACAGGAAGAAACTATGTTTACAAAGGAACAAAAAATCTAATGAATTCTTTTTCTAAAAATTTATCAATTGACTTAAAAAAAGATTATAATATAAATGTTTTTTCAATTTGCCCAGGCAGTGTCGAAACTAAATTAAATCCTAATGGTATTTTAAATCCCAATAAAGTTGCACTAAGTATAATTAATATACTTGAAAGTTCAAACGAAGAATTGAATGGTAAATTTATTGATTTAAATAAAAATATTTTGCCCTGGTAGATTGATTGAATAAAACTACCTTATAAAATTTAAAAATGGCTGCAATTTAGTTTTTTTTTTGTTTGCAATAAACAAGCAAGCATTTGAGCTTAGTATTAATCCATCTTTAAGGACTCTTAAATTATTATCAGCCAAAGTTTTGCCCGTAGAGGTTATATCAGTAATAATTTCTGAGGAACCTATAAATGGATATGTTTCAGTGGCACCAAGACTAGGTATTAATTTATATTGAGTAACTCCTTTGGAAATTAGAAAATCATTGGTCAGATTTGGATATTTTGTTGCTACTCTTAACCGGCTATTTCTTTTAGATCTTAGATCAAACGATACCTCTTCTAAATCAGCGATTGTCTGCACATCTATCCAGTCATTTGGAACTGCAATAACTAAGTTGGCTTTACCAAAATTGAGTTTTTTTTGAACATATATTTTACCTTGCAAATTTTTATCAGACTCTTTTAAAAGATCTAACCCGGATATACCTATGTCTAATGTTCCGTCTCCTAGTCTTTGAATAATTTCTTTAGCGTGGAGAAAAATAATCTTTACGTTTGGATTATTCTCTATTGACCCAAAATAATTTCTTTCTTTTTCACTCTGCAAAATTTTAAGCCCTCTATCATTAAAAAAAGATATTGCTTTATCTTTTAATCTTCCTTTGCTTGGAAGACCTATGGTAATTAAATCTTTCATATATTTTTCAAATTAATTGCTGCACCAACAGCTGGAATATTCTTTTTAGCACCTAAGCTTTTAAGTAAATCATCGTAACGACCACCTCTAGCAATTTCTCTCTTTCCTGAAAATATTTCAAACACAATTCCAGTATAATATTCTACATCTCTACCAAAGTTTGTGATGAAATTAACATCTTGATTAAGTTTTTTAAGATTAAGAATAGATTTAAGATCTTTAAATATATTATTTTTTAAATCATTCTTTTTAGCAAAATCTAATAACTTTTCATCAAGTTCTGAGAGTTTGCAATTAATTTTTAAAAAGGATGTAATAATTTTTACAATTTTTTTTCCATCTGTAAAAGATCTTGGGTCTCTTATCTTTTTATCAAATCTTTTTAAAATTTCTGATATTGATCTTCCAGCAACCAATTTATCCTGGCTCAATTTTTTCATTTCATAAAATCTTTTTTTATCTGCATCAAAAGAAACTGCATTAATATCAGTATTTTTTTCCAATCTTTTCAAAAGTTCTTCAAAATAACTTGGTCTCCAAAAGTGTCTAATTAATCTCAACTTCCATCTTTCAGGCATATCCAGGGCATTAATTAAACTTTTAAATAAATTAATATCTCCAACTTTAATTTGAATTTTCTTTTTTTTTATATTTTTCGCAGAACTTAAGATTGTACTTATAACTTTATAATCATCTTGAGTTTTATTTTTTGAACCTAAGATTTCTATTCCTAATTGATTGCTAATAAAGTTTACACCTTTAGTGCCTGATCTTCTATATGCTTGTCCAGAATAATAAATTTTTGAAGAAGATTTATTTTGCAAGAAGCTTATGCATGAAGCCACTGTTAAATCTGGTCTTAAGCACATAGATTTTCCATCATCTCTATCAAAAGTTAGTATTGAACTTCTGAATTTTTCTCCAGACCTCTCGATAATATAATCTGAGTCTAAAAGAACGTCGGGTTCTGATAAAACAAAACCATTTTTCTTAAAAGTTTTAATTATTATTTCAGATAATTTTTTTGATTTCATTTAATAAGTCTTTAATTTCAATTGATTTTTCCTGACCTGTGCTTAGATTTCTTAAAGTTGGTTTTCCCGATTTTATTTCGTCTTCACCATATAAAATTACAGCTGGAGATTTAATTTTATTTGCATACTCCATTTGTTTTTTTAATTTACTTTCTCCTGGATAAATTTCGACACTCACTCCAGCTTTTCTCAATATCGTTTGAACATTTATGTATTCTTTCATTGAATTTTTATCAAAAACACAAATTACGATAGGTTTTGATTGTTTTATTTTAAATTCTTTTTTTTGCATCAAAGCATAAACCAGTCTATCTATTCCTATCGATATACCTGTAGCGGGAGCATTGTAATTACCAAAATTGTTTACTAAATTATCATACCTCCCCCCACCTCCTATAGAACCAAATTGAATTACTTGACCTTTATTGTTTGTTACATCAAATTTTAAATTCACCTCAAAAATTGCGCCCGTATAATATTCCAACCCTCTAATAATTGATGGATCAAATTCAAAATTATTAAAATTATAATCTTTAAAAATTTTTAATATCTCTGCTAAATCTTCTGTTACAAGTGACTTTTTCTTAAGTGTTTCTTCTATTGTTTCAATTTCTTTTAATTTTAAATTTGCACCTTTAGTGAAATCTCCAGATTTGTCCTTTCTACCAGAGCTTAATAGTTCTTTTACTCCATTCCAACCGATTCTATCAATTTTATCTAAAGCTCTTAAAGCAGTGAGTTTTTGTTGATTGTCGTTTATATTTATCTTTTTAAATAATTCTTCAGTGATTTTTCTTGATGATATCTTTATTATATAATCTGATTTAGCAAGACCACATTTTTCAAGAATTTCTGAAATCATCACACATAATTCAGCATCTGCTTGTAAACTTTTGGTCCCTACAAAATCAGCATCGAATTGTAAAAATTCTCTATATCTCCCTGGTCCAGGTTTTTCATTTCTCCATACTGTTCCTAATTGATATCTTTTAAATGGCTTTGGAATTTCTAAAAAGTTTTTTGCTATATAACGTGCTAATGGAGCTGTAAGATCGTATCTCAAAGACAACCATTTGTTTTCATCTTTAAATGAAAAAACTCCCTCATCTGGTCTATCTTTATCAGGCAAAAATTTTCCAATACTATCTGAATACTCAAAACTTGGTGTTTCGAGATATTGAAAACCGTACTTAATCATAACTTCTTTAATATTTGAAACTATGAAATCACGTACTAGTAATTCTTTTTCTTGCCTATCAACAAACCCCAAAGGAAGTTCTTTTGAAGGTTTGTTCGTTTTTTCTTTTGTCATTGTTTGGTACAGCAGGGTGGATTCGAACCACCGACCCCTAGTTCCACAAACTAGTGCTCTAACCAACTGAGCTACTGCTGCATCCCTATTATTTTTATCTTAATTTAGATTAAATTTATATGTTTTTTGATTATAAGCTAAGCAATAGCCTAGCGTGCATTCTGTGAGAATGAGATTTTTGTTTAAAAAGTATATTTTTAATAATCATAAGTTGTTATTTAATGAATAAATGTGTCTTTTTCAAGAAAGAACTAACGGAACAAAAAACCATTAAAGCTTAATGTTCCGTTAATTGTGATTAGGAAATTAGAATTAAGATGTTTTCTGCAATTTAACTGCGGAAGGACCTTTTTCTCCATTCTCCACTTCAAACGTTAACTCATCACCTTCGTTTAAGTATTTTAAACCAGCTTCTCTCACTGCTGAAGAATGAACGAACACGTCTTTTTCTTTGTCTTCTCTTTCAATAAAACCATATCCTTTAGTTCCATTGAACCACTTTACTTTACCTTTTAGTGTACTCATATTATTTACTTTTCCTTATTTGTTATTAACTATAGCTAGTAAATTACTAACTGAGAACCTTAAATAGATTTGTGAGATGAATGTCAATAGGAGAATTAAATAATTTAGTGAATTGTTTTTTTGCAACAGTTATCAGTAAATAATTGAGATTAAACCCACAATTAAAACAAGGCTAATTCCTAGATAAGCAAGTTTATTTTTCAAAAAATGACTCTTAATTTTTTGGATTTCAGAACCTTTATAACTCAAACCTGCGTCACTTGAACTGGATTTACTGAAACCTTGACTTCTACCTATTTTCAAAAACTTTGCTTTTCTATCTTCATAAATTTCCTCTCTGGAAAAATTCTCAAATGTTCTTAAATTTTTTAGTATTGAAAATTTTATATCTTCAGCAATAGCTTCTGGATTCCTATGTGCTCCACCTATTGGTTCAGAAATAATTTCATCGATAATTCCATGTTCTAACAAATCTTTAGCAGTCATTTTCATTGCCTCAGCGGCTTGTAAAGATTTACTCGGATCTCTCCACAAAATTGATGCACATCCTTCAGGAGATATGACGGAGTAAATTGAGTTTTCTAACATTATAACTTTATTAGATGATGCTAAAGCTATAGCGCCACCTGATCCTCCCTCTCCAATTATTATTGAAATATTTGGAACCGTTAAAGACATAGATGACTCAATTGAATTCGCGATTGCAGACGCTTGCCCTCTTTGCTCTGCACCTATTCCTGGATAAGCTCCAGGCGTATCAACGAAAGTCACTACAGGAATTTTAAAACGGTCGGCCAACTTCATTAGTCTTATGCATTTCCTATAACCCTCTGGTCTCATCATGCCAAAGTTTCTTTCAATTCTTGTATTTAAATCTTCACCTTTTTCTTGTCCAATGACTAAAACAGATTTTCCATTTATAAGACCAAATCCTGCGATAACAGACTTGTCATCTCCAAAATATCTATCACCAGATAAAAGTGTAAATTGATCAAATATCTTTTTTATATAATAATTAGCTTTAGGTCGGTCTTCATGACGAGCAACTAATGTTTTTTGCCAGCTGTTAAGATTTTTATAAGTCTCCTTTAATTTCTCGTTTATTTCTTCTTGAGTGCTTTTTATTTTTTTAGTGTCTACTTCAGATATTCCCTCGGAACCAAAAGGGTTTTTTAGACCATCGACCTCTTCTTCCAAGGCTTTTATCTCTTTTTCGAATTCTAAATAATTTTTCATATTTGATAATCTTTAATTCTACTACTATTAGAAACCAATTGCGTCAATAAATTGACTAAAAAAAATGGAATTTATCCCTAATTGACTTTAAATTAACAATAGAGTTAAGGTAAATAAATTTAAAATGAACTACATTAAAAAAAATAGCCTAAAAATAGACTCTATCTTATTTGAGTTCGTAAATAGTGAGGCTTTGCCTGGCACAAATTTATCACAAGACGATTTTTGGAATGGTTTTGAAGAAGTTGTTAACAATCTAGCTCCAGTTAATAAAAAGTTGATAGAAAAAAGAGAAACTATTCAAAAAGAGATTGATAATTGGCATATTAAAAATAAAGGCAAAAATTTTGATAAAGATGAATACATCAAATTTTTAAAATCAATTTCTTATATAGCTAATGAGACAAATGATTTTACAATTGAAACATCAAATGTTGACCAAGAAATAACGTCGATAGCAGGCCCTCAACTAGTTGTTCCAGTAGACAACGCCAGATATGCTTTAAATGCAGCGAATGCTAGATGGGGAAGTTTATATGACGCTCTGTATGGGACTGATGTAATATCTGGTGATATTGGAAAAACCTGGGATAAGGAAAGAGCCAAAAAAGTAATAGAATTCGTGAGAAAATTTTTAGATGAAAGTTTCCCATTGTCAGAGGGAAGCTGGAAAAGTATTTCAAATATTCAAATAGATAAAAATGAATTAGTTTTACTTTCAGACCAAAAAAGAAATTTTTTAAAAAATAATAATCAGTTCATAGGTTTTAATGGAAGCAAAGAGAAACCCAAATCAATTTTGATTAAAAATAACAATCTTCATATTGATATTATCATTGACTCAAATGCTACGGTTGGAAAAATTGACAGCGCTGGTATATCTGACGTAATTGCTGAGTCAGCTTTGTCAACGATTATAGACAATGAGGATTCTGTTGCGGCGGTAGATGCTGAAGATAAAGTAAAATGCTATAAAAATTGGTTGGGTCTCATGAAGGGTGATCTAACAACCTCATTTGAAAAGAATGGGAAAAAAATTGTTAGAAAGCTTAATGAGGATAGAAATTACATTTCTAAAGATGGAAAAAAAATTAGTCTCCATGGTAGGGCTTTGTTATTGAATAGAAATGTAGGTCATTTAATGACAAATCCTTCTATTATTTTAAAAGATGGATCGGAGATACCTGAGGGTATTATGGATGCATTTATTTCTACTTTATGTGCTTTACACGATTTCAAAAATAAAAAGAATTCAAGAACTGGCTCTGTTTATATTGTAAAACCGAAAATGCATGGACCAGAAGAAGTAGCTTTCACTAATAATTTGTTTAGCAAAGTAGAAGATGTGCTTAAAATTAAAAAATATTCGATTAAAGTTGGAATTATGGATGAAGAAAGGCGAACAACAGTAAATTTAAAAGAATGTATCAGACAAGTAAAAAACAGGATAGTTTTTATAAATACAGGTTTCTTAGATAGGACTGGCGATGAAATGCATACATCTTTTGAGGCTGGACCAATGATATTCAAAGGAGAAATGAAAAAATCTACCTGGTTAGGTACATATGAAGATTGGAACGTTGATGTAGGGTTAAATTGTGGTTTTTCTGGAAAAGCGCAAATAGGAAAAGGTATGTGGGCAATGCCTGATCAAATGGCTAATATGATGGAGCAAAAGATTGGGCATCCTAAATCTGGAGCAAACTGTGCCTGGGTCCCGTCTCCGACTGCAGCGACATTGCATTCTATACACTATCATAAAGTAAATGTTTTTAAGGAGCAGGAAAAAATTAAATCAAGAAGTAAGGCTAAAATTGAAAATATTTTAGAAATACCAAAAGCTGATAGACCTAATTGGTCAATGGAAGATATTAATCGCGAGCTAGAAAATAATGCGCAAGGAATTTTAGGATATGTTGTAAGATGGATCAACCAGGGTGTTGGTTGTTCAAAAGTTCCAGATATCAATAATGTTGGTTTAATGGAAGATAGAGCAACACTTAGAATTTCTTCGCAACATATAGCAAATTGGTTGCATCACGGAATTTGTAAAAAAAGTCAAGTAATGGAAGTAATGAAAAAAATGGCAAAAATAGTTGATGAACAAAATAAAGATGATTCTAGTTATCAAAAAATGTCAGACAATTTTGATAAATCTATAGCTTTCTCCGCAGCATGTGATCTCGTTTTTAAAGGTAGAGTTCAACCTTCCGGATATACAGAACCATTATTACATCAAAAAAGACTTGAAAAAAAAGAAGTATCTTAACCCTCTGTTACAGGAACGCGATTTTTAAATGCAGAAAAAAGAGTTCCATCATCCAGTTGTTCTATTTCGCCCCCAACTGGTAGCCCTTGAGCTAGTTTTGTTATTTTAAGGTTATTATCTTTGATGGTGTCCTCAATATAATGAGCTGTTGTTTGTCCTTCAACTGTTGCGCTTGTAGCAATTATTACTTCCTTTAAATTATTTTTTTTAATTCTTTTCACTAGAGATTCTATAAGTAAATTTTTCTGTTCATAGTTCTCACTTGAGTTTAATGTTCCTCCTAAAATGTGATAGTGACCTTTGTAGATATTTGCTGAGTCAATAACCCACATATCTGCTAAATTCTCCACAACACAAATTTTATCGTAAGTATTGTTGCCTGAACATATGCAGATTTTATCTTTAATTTTCAAATTTCCACAGTCAGCGCATCGCACAACACTTTTATATACCTGAGCTAAAGACTTAGCTAATGGCTTAACCATTGAATCTTTATTATTTATAAGTTTAAGAATAATTCTTTTAGCTGATTTTGGACCTAGGCCAGGCAATTTTGAAAATTGTTTAATAAGCTCATTTATTTCTGGAATATTATTGTTCATTAAAAAGGTAATTTAAAATCGATTGGTAAGTTCAACCCACCTGTGAGTTTTGAAATTTCTTCAGCAGATTTTTTTTTTAAATTTTCTTTTGCGTTATTATATGCAGCTACGATAAGGTCATTAATAATTGTTTGATCTTCTTTTTTAGCTTTTTCGCTTATTGTTATAGATTTCATTTCATAGTCACCAGATAAAATTACTTTTACCAAATCACCGCCTGCATTCCCCTCAACCTCAATTTTCTTTATTTTTTCTTGAGCTTCCTTCATCTTGTCCTGTAAATCTTTCGCTTTAGACAACATGTCAGTGAAATTAGTCATTGTTCTCTTCGGTTATATCTAAAAGTTTTGAGTCTGGGAATGCTGCTTTTATCTGCTGCGCAATTTCACTTTTTGAAAACTCCTTTAATTCTGATGATTTATTCTCTAAATTTTTTTCGTAAATACTTTTAGCGTCGTTATTTTTACTTAAAGATATTAACCATCTTTCTCCAGTCCAAAGTAATAGTTTTTCTGTAAGTAGTTTTATAAAATTTTTATTTAGCTTTTCGTTAAAACTTATATCAATTTTGCCTTTCTTAAAACTCACAAGTTTGACATTTCTTTCTAAATCATATCTAAGCTCTACTTCTTTTTCTTCATTTGCCCGATCGATTAAATCTTGAAAATTATTAATTCCTGATTTTGCTTTAAGTGATTTTGATGTTAAGTTTTTCACTGGATTGGATTTTAATTGATCAGTGTTTTTAAGTTGGTCTTTAATCTGTATTGATTTACTTTCTACATCGTTTGAATTATTCTCTTTGCTAACAAAATTATTTTGAGCAACTTCATTATTACCTTTTTCCTTTTTGATTAAATTTTTATCATCTCCAATTTTTTTCAAATGTGTCAATTGCATAATAAACATTTCTAATGCCAAATTTTCATTTCCTAAAATATTTAAATCATTTATTGTTTTTAATGTTAGTTGCCAAAACAACCCTAAATCTTGCATATCAATATTTTTTGCAAGTTGATCAACTAATTTGGCTTCTTCTTCTGAGACAGTCATATCCTTTTCAATAGAACCCAAATTTATTCTTCTGCTAAACAGATATAAAACTTCTAATACGTCATTTAAAAAATTTTTTGCATCAATTCCGTCGACAATTAACTCTTTAAGTAAATTTAGGGCTCCATTATCATTTCCATTTAAAACTTCTTTAAGTAACAAAATAGTTTTGCTTCTGTCTGCTAATCCTAACATTTCTCTGACATCTTTTTCCTCGACTATTTTATTTTCTTTTATCGATTGAGAAATTAAGGCTCTATCTAAAAGTGAAATCGCATCTCTAACAGATCCCTCTGATGATCTTGCTATTAACCTAAGTGCATCATTAGAAATTTTCCCATTTTCTTTATCAGAAATTTTTTTTAGATGTTTAGAGACTTCTTCGACGCTTACTCTTTTAAGATCAAACCTTTGGCACCGCGACAGTATAGTAACTGGTATTTTTCTTGCCTCAGTAGTCGCTAAGATAAATTTAAGACTTGGAGGTGGTTCTTCTAACGTTTTTAACAACCCATTAAAAGCTTGTTTTGAAAGCATATGGACTTCATCAATTATAAAAATTTTAAATTTTGCACTTGTCGGACTATACTTTGAATTTTCAATTAATTCTCTTACGTCATCAATACCTGTTTTAGAGGCAGCATCCATTTCTAAAATGTCTATGTGGTTAGAATTAATAATCTCTTCACAAGTTGGACAAAATTTTTCTCCAGTGCAAACAATCTTCTCATCAACATTTCTCTCACAATTTAATGCTTTCGCTATCAATCTAGCTGTAGTAGTTTTTCCTACGCCTCTTATCCCAGTTAGAAGATATGCGTTTGGAGTTTTTCCTAATTTAATTGCATTAGTAATTGTTTGAGCCATTACTTCTTGACCAATTAAATCTTTAAATTCTTGAGGTCTATATTTTAGTGCTAAAATTTTGTTCTTTGTCATTATCTTAATTTATAGAGGCAGGCAACAACCTGAATAATTTTCACTACGGCTGCTTCTTTTCAGACCTGACCGGGTTTATGAAACATCCACCTGATGCCAACCTCAATATGAGTATATCAAGATCAATTTGAATACTACAAGACTAGATTCAAATTTTGTGGACTATTTTTGCCTAAATTTTGAAGCTTCATAAACTCCCAAAATATCAAGTGTAACGGTATGAAAGCCGAGTTCTTCCATTGCTTTTTTCACACCAGGTTGTTCTAAATGGCCCTCTAAATCTAAATAAAAATTAGCTTGGTCAAAAGTATTTTTTACAGAAAAGCTTTCTAGTTTAGTTAGGTTTATTTGATTAGTAGCAAAACCTCCTAAACATTTATATAAAGCTGAAGGTTCACTTTTTAATCTAAATATACAACTTGTAATAAATTTCTTTTGATTGTTCATCTCTGGTTGTTCAATATTTTTTCCCATTATAAGAAAACGTGTTACGTTGCCTTTTTCATCCTCTATATTTTTCTCTAAAATCTTTAATTTATAAATTTTGGCTGAAAGCTCTGAAGCAATCGCAGCAATTGATGTATCGTCGCCTTCAGACAAATCTTTAGCCGAACCAGCTGTATCAGCAGAAATTATTGATTGGAATTTATGCTTGTTGATTATTTTCTGACATTGACCAATAGCTTGTGCATGGCTTCTAACAAATTTTATATTTTCAATCTTAGCTTCGGGTTTACTAAGTAGATTGTGTTCAACATTTAAAAAATATTCTCCATGTATTTGAAGTTTATACTTTGGTAGCAAGTAATGAATATCAGCTACTCTTCCAGCTAAGGAATTTTCAATGGGAATAATTATTCTATAATTTTCATCGTCATACGCTTGTTTAAATGTTTCTTCAAAAGTTGCGCAAGTTTTAATTTCTGCATCTTTAAATAAATCATTTGCAGCAATATGAGAGTATGCTCCTAATTCCCCTTGAATTGCTATTTTAATTTTTTTCATTTTTCTCCATTAAATTTTGAACTTCATTTAGATCTTCTTCTGTGTCAACACTTAATGGTGGTGATTTTATATAACCTACGTGTATAGACATATTACTCTCTAATGCTCTTAATTGTTCTAATTTTCTTTCTAACTCAAGCTTAGATCTTTTTAAACTTACATACCTTATCAGTGCTTTATTAGTAAAGGCATAAATTCCTATGTGATGATATAAATTATAGGATGTATTTGTATTTATTCTAAAAAAATCATCAGCTTTTAAAAAATTGTTATTTTCTAACTTTTCCTTTACTGCAACTTTTACTATATTCGCGTTGTTTAATTTTTCTTGAGATTCTAAATTACTAGCTAAGGTTCCGATGTCACATTTTCCATTATCCATATATTTAACTAAATCTGAAATCGCTTCAGGTTTAATATTAGGCATATCTCCTTGTAAATTTACAATCAATTTAGGTTTACGTTCCAAATGCTTCTCAAAAACTTCAAATATACGATCCGTTCCTGTTTGATGACTTAAGCTCGTCTTTATAGCAATACCCCCATTATTTTTAACAATATCAATTATTTTTTGATCAGGAGAAGCAACATATACATCTCCGGACTTAGATTTTATCGCTGCATCATAAACATGTAGAATCATCTCTTTGTTGTTTATAAGTTTCAATGGTTTATTAGGAAATCTTTGAGCATCAAGTCTAGATGGTATTATTATTGCAGTTTTATTCATAATTATGCGTCTCAAAGACGCAAAAAATATTAAGTAATTTCAAGTTTTTTTTTTGTAGTCGTGTTATATGTCATTAGGTTTTATCAAAATTATGGACAGTTTTGAAATAAATAAAATTATAGCAGCAATTTTACTTACAGCTTTAATAGTAATAGGTATAGGTAAATTTACAGATATTCTTTTTCATGTAGAAAAGCCTGAGCAATCTGCTTACAAAGTTGAGGGTTTAGCTTCAACAACAGTGTCTAATACTGATGTTAAAGAGAAAGTTGTAGAAAAAGTTGATATCGGCCAACTTTTAGCAATGGGTGACTTGGCGCATGGAGAAAAAGTTTTTAAAAAATGTAGCGCCTGCCATATGGTTAAAAGTGACGGAAAAAATATGATAGGCCCTAATTTATGGGGAGTAATTGGTAGACAAGCTGGTTCAGTGAGTGATTACAAATACTCAAAAGCTATGGTTGCGTACGGTAAAGAGTGGGCTTTTGAGAATATGAATTCTTACTTAATTAAACCTCAGGCTTATATTAAAGGGACTAAAATGGCCTTTGCAGGTCTGAGAAAAGAAAAAGATAGAGCGTCGGTGATTTTGTTTATGAATTCAAAAAGCAGTAGTCCAAAACCTCTTCCTTAATTTAAACACCAATTGATAATGCTTTTTTGTGCGTGAACTCTGTTTAGTGCTTGTGTCCATACAACAGATTGTTTGCCATCTATTACTTCATCTGTGACTTCCTCACCTCTTCCAACAGGAAGACAGTGCATGAATATAGCGTCAGACTTAGCCTTTTTCATTAATTTTTTATTCACTTGGTAATTTCTTAAATTTTTCTTTTTTTGTTTTTGATTTACTTTGTCATTCATTGAAACCCACTTATCTGTCATTACGCAATCAGAATTATTAACTGCTTCTTCTGGTTTTGTAGTTACTAAAATATTAACTTTATTTTTTTTTGCCCAGCTTATTATTTTCTTATTTGGTGAATATTTTTTAGGACAACCAATTTTTAGATTGAAGTTAAACTTACCAGCAGCTTCTATTAACGAATTGGACATGTTATTATTTCCATCACCAAGCCAAGATATTGTTTTATCTTTTATTGACCCCTTAAACTCCTCGAAAGTAAGAATGTCTGACATAATTTGGCAGGGATGACTTTGCTCTGAAAGACCATTAATAATTGGAATATCTAAATATTTTCCAAACTCTTCTAAGTGTTTGTGTGAAGAAGTTCTAAGCATTACTATATCAACGTATTGAGAAAGTACTTTTGCTGTATCTTTTAGAGTTTCATTACCTTTGCCATAATGGATTCCATCTGGATTTAAAATTATGGATGATCCACCAAGCTGTTTTACAGCTATATCGAAAGACATCCTTGTTCTTGTAGATGGTTTTTCAAAAATCATAACCATGGATCTACCTGCAAAAGGTTTATCGTCATCTGCTGCAGATTTATTGTAATTTTCTCTTTTTTTCTTTCTCGCTTTGGCCTCTTCGATTATTGCCCTTAATTCATTGGAAGAAAGATCTGAAATATCTAAAAAATTTCTCATTTATATTTTTCACACACTTTTTCTATAATTTTTAAAGCTAAATTAATTTCTTTTTTTGTAACAGTTAAAGGAGGCAAAAGTCTGACAACATTTTCTGCAGCTCTCACTGTGAGAAGATTATGTTGCATCAAAGAGTCTATAAAATTATTTTGGTTTTTATGCAGTACTATACCTATAAGTAAGCCTTTCCCCCTTATCTCTTTAATGACATTTGGAAATTTTTTTTGAATTTTATTTAAATTTTTAATAAAAAAATTTCCATTTTTTTGCACATTGCTTAAAAATCCCTTTTTAAACATTACGTCTAAAACTGCATTTCCCGCACTCATGGCCAAAGGATTGCCTCCAAAAGTAGAACCATGAGTTCCAGGTTTCATCCCTGAGGCAACTTTTTTATTAACTAAGACCGCTCCGATAGGAAAACCACCTCCTATCCCTTTTGCAATCGGAACAATGTCTGGTTTAATTTTAGCGTACTCATAAGCCATAAACTTTCCGCTTCTACCTATACCGCATTGAACTTCATCAAGAATTAACAAGATATTCTTTTTATTACATAATTTCCTTAGACCTTTTAAACAGTAGTCTGGAATAATTTTAATTCCGCCTTCACCCATTATCGTTTCAACCATTATAGCTGCAGTTTTTTTTGTTATAGATCTTTCCAATTTTCTATGATCTCCAAAATTAAAATGATCAAAGCCCTCAACTTTTGGAGAAAATCCCTCAGTCATTTTTTTACTTCCACTCGCATATATCGTTGCAAGAGTTCTGCCATGAAAACTATTTTTAATACACAAAACTCTATTCTTTTTAGTTTTACCTTTTGAATAAAAATATCTTCTGGCAAATTTTATAGCGGCTTCGGTTGCTTCTGCGCCTGAATTTTGAAAAAAAACGTAATCAGCAAAAGTTTTTTGTTTTAATCTTTTAGCTAATTTTTCTTGCTCTGGGATAGTAAAAACGTTTGAAACATGCCAAACCTTTTTTAATTGTTTTTGAACTGCGTTGTTCAAATAAGTGTTGGAATGCCCTAAACAATTTACTGCTATACCTTGAACAAAATCTAAATATTTTTTACCGTTAGTAGCATATAGAAAGCTTCCTTTCCCTCTTTTAAAGGAAATTTTTTTTCTATTATAAGTGTTTAATATAGCGCTCATTTTTCTAAGATTTAATCTTATAACCTCTTTTAAATAAAATGTAAGCCGCTAACCAGCTCAAAATACTTAGGATCAATAGGTATATTATTCCGGTCTTTATAGATCCATCCGATTGGCCAAGAAAACAAAATCTAAAGCCATCAATCATGTAGAAAAATGGATTTAATTCACTAATTTTTTTAAGAAAGTCTGGAAGTATCTCGATAGAATAAAAAGTGCCAGAAAGAAAAGACAGAGGAATTATTACAAAATTTGTAATGGTAGCTTGATGATCAAATTTTTCTGCCCATAAACCAGATATGATACCTATATTTCCTAAAATAAATGAAGTGAGAAAAGTGAACAAAAAGAGTAGTAAAAAGTATTTTATTTGAATATCGATAATTAAATAAAAAGTTATAATCGAGACTATTGCTATCATAAAACTTCTAGTGGCTGAAGCTAGAGAAATTGAAATCGTTATTTCGGTAGCTGATAGTGGAGCATAAAGCAGGTCTACAATGTTGCCTTGTATTTTGCCAATCATAAATGTTGAGGATGAATGTGAAAATGACTGTTGAATAACTTGCATGGCTATTAAACCTGGGGCTAAAAAAGTTATAAAAGGTACACCTAACACGTTGCCTCTATCAGATCCTATAGCTAAAGATAAAACCATTAAAAATAGAAGTGAAGAAACTAGAGGAGAAAATATAGTTTGTATCCATACGATAAGGAATCTTAAAACTTCTTTTTTATATAAAGTCCAAGCTCCAACCCAATTGACTACTCCAAATCTCCTTTTGCCAATTTTATATTTTTTTATCATTTCAACCATTGATAGTCTTATATCTCCTTATTAAAAAAAACTGTGCAAAACTAATCCTATTAACAGCCTAATATCCTTTTAATGTTTTAAACTACAACATAATGAATTAGTTTTAATAAAAAATACTAAATATTGAAAAAATATACAATGAGTTGGACTAGCGAGAAAGTTGAAAAATTAAAGGAGCTTTGGTCTAAAGGTCATACGGCAAGTCAAATCGCTGAAATGTTAGGTGATACAACTCGTAACGCTGTCATTGGTAAAGCACATCGATTAAACTTAGCAGCTAGAGCACCGTCAAAACAACATTCAAATGCACCGAAGTCAAAAGAGGATAAACAAGTTATAAGACGTGGCAACGCACCAATGTCTAGAAAAGCAAAATTTCAATCAATTTTGCTGGATAAAAATTTTGAGCCTGAAAACCCTAAATCTTTAGAAGAATTAACTGAATCAACTTGTAAATGGCCAATAGGACACCCTAATGAGGAGAAATTTTACTTTTGTGGGAGAAAACCAGAGGGTGATTTTCCATATTGTAAATTACATGTACTTTATGCCTTTCAGCCTAAAAATCAGAAAGAAGATGACCTGGGCGATGATATTCCAGAATTTATCGAGAAAAAAGTTAAGTCAGCAGGCTAATAATATTGTCTCATGAATTTCGTTAAAAAATACCTTAAATGGTTAAGTACCTTTTTAGTTTTAACTGGTATTTTATTAACCAACTTAAATATGTATCCAATTAATATCATGTTTCATGGTGCTGGAGTTGTAGGTTGGACGATAGCTGGTTTTTTATCAAAGGATAAAGCAATTCTTACAAACTTTGGATTACAGATACCTTTATTTATGATTGGAATTTATCAAGTTGTATTTCAATAAATAACGCTATAAATAATCCCGTGAAATCAACATGTGAAATATAATTATACACGAAAAATTATTTTTTTTCTTTTTTAAAATTGATTTTTAAAAGAAAATTTTTATAAGAAATCCAACTACTATTCAAAATAAAAAATAAATAAATTCCCCCCTAGACAGAATTTTATAGAAAGTTATAAGTAGAGTCATCTTATGGATTTAACTTTGATTTACACAGTAGTTGGATTTGCACTTGCTGGTTACAGTGTAATAGCTAATGACTCTATTCAAACATTAGGAACGTTTATTGCATCTAAAAAAAAATGGTTTGCTTGGTATATTTTAGCTGGATCAGCCTCTTCTGTCATGATTTTTGCCCTGGCTTGGGGTTGGTATAATTATGATGGAGATATTTCTTATGGCAGATTAACAAGAATTCCTTACCAGGAAATTCAATGGTACCACGCTGTAGCGCCTGCCATTCTTTTATTATTAACGAGAATTGGTATACCAGTTTCAACTACATTTTTAGTTTTGTCAGCGTTTGCATCAACAGTTGTTTTAGAAAAAATGTTAGTGAAAAGTATTGTTGGATACGGTATCGCCGCAACGGTAGCTTACATATGTTGGATAGTGGTTTCAAAATTTATTAATGAAAAACTTGACGAAGTAAAAGGTGAGAAATGGATTTCTTTTTGGCGTAATGCAGTTTGGGTGACATCGGGTTGGCTTTGGTGGGTATGGTTATCTCACGATGTTGCTAATATTGCTGTTTTCTTACCAAGGCAGTTGGATATTTCTTTATTGCTTATTGTTATGGCTTATTTTACGGCTTTATTATTTTACATCTTTTATATTCACGGTGGACCGATACAAAAAGTTGTTTTAGAAAAAACAGGTACTAGATACGCCAGATCGGCAACAATTATAAATGTAATCTACGCAGCCGTATTATATTATTTTAAAGAATTAAACGATTTGCCAATGTCTACAACATGGGTATTTGTAGGTTTGCTGTGTGGTAGAGAGTTAGCGATTTCGACAATGAATAAAGATTATAAGTTCAAATATGTATTTCCTTTAATTGGAAAAGATTTTGTAAAAATGTTTTTTGGTTTAAGTGTTTCGGTAGCAATAGTGCTAGCAATTCATTACTTTATAATTCCTAAAGGATTATATTAATCATCAAGACTATTTTTTCTTCTGGAAATCTTCATAAATTTTTTTGAGATCTTCAGGAGATAAATTTTTATCTTTTAACTTGTCTAAAATCTCCTCATCTTCTTGGCTGACATTTTCATTTCTTTGTTGCTCTTTTACTTCGCTTCTAGCTTCAAAGCCTTTTTTAATATGTTTCGCTGATACAAGAATTACGATAATAGCAATTATAACTGCTAAAGATAAAAACAATAAAGTCATCGATAAATTATACCTGAAATTTAGCTAAGTGTTAAATGAGTTTCGTTAGTATGTAAATTTGTAGCAATAGTATCAAAAAAGGTAGAATAGTTCTGATTAGCTCCATTGTATGGTTATATTCATCAAGTTTTCTCTCTAACCAGTTTCTTTGATATTTTTTTTTCGGCATACGATTATTTACATTAAGATAAAAAATTTTTCAAGTTTTTGACATTAAAACCAAGAAATATTTTTGGATTTACAAATTTCTTGAATTTTTTTTGGGTAGTCTGTGATAATTCCGTCTACGCCGTACTCAATCATCCTAATAATATCTTTCTCTCTGTTTACAGTCCAAACACAAGTAGCAAGTCCATGCTTATGTGCTAGCTCCACATTTTGTTTTGTGACATCACGGTAAAATACGCTCCATACATGTCCCTCTATAGATTTTATAATATTTGGTAATAAAAATAATTCTTCCATTGGATAATTTTTAACCATCCAAGGAGAGTTCTCGTAAATATTTTTTTTAGTTGTAGGAAGATCTTGTTGCAAAGTAATAAATCCTCTTAAAATATTAGGATTTTGTTTTTTTAGTTCATATAAGATTCTCCAATCATAAGACGTAATTAATGTTCTGTTTTCTAAATCGTATTCTTTAATATCTTTTAAAATTAAAGAGACCATTTTTTCTGGATTTGGTGTAACATTTTCTTGAGTTAAAGTTGATTTTATCTCTAAATTTAAAAAAACATCTTTGTGTTTATCTTCGGCAACTAATTTGAAGAAATCAGTTAATTTTGGTATTTTTTCACCTTTAATAGGTTTTTGATTTTTAAATCTTTTTGCATACTTTGTTTCAGGCTTTACACTTCCAATAGTATACTTGCTAATTTCTTCATAGGTAAGTTCTACTAATTTCATACTTTTATCTGTGATCCAGTTTCCTGAGGCATCTTTAACTAAATCTGGGTTTAGTCTGTAATCATGAAATATTGTCGGAATATTATCTTTTGAAATTACAACATCAAACTCAACAGCTTTAATACCAAGATCAAACGTATGTTTGAAACCAGAGATTGAGTTTTCAACAATATCACCTCTAGCTCCTCTGTGGCCGTAAATTCTTATGTAATTAGGTTTCGTTAAAAATGGATTGATCAATTAATCCTCAAATCAGTATTAGTATCAAACAGGTGTAGTTTGTCATTTTGAATGGAAAGATTAATATTTTTTCCAATAGTATCTTCTTTAACAACACCTGAGATACTTGCAACTAAAATTTCATTACTATTTTCAAGTTTACCATGAATAAGTGTATTAGCTCCGATCAGCTCTACAAGTTCAACTTTTAACTTGATTGGACCATTTTGATCTAATTCAAAATCTTCAGGTCGCATGCCTATATTAACAGGTCCATTAAATTTTGAATTCACTGAAAGCGAGGCTTTGTTTGCCAAAATCAATTTGTTACCTCCACAATTACCTTTTAAAATATTCATTGCAGGACTTCCGATAAATTGAGCTGTGAATAAAGTTTTTGGCTTTGTATAAACTTCTAATGGCGTTCCAATATGTTCTACATTTCCTTCGTTCATAACAATCATACGATCAGCTAAAGTCATGGCTTCAACTTGATCATGAGTTACATAAAGAGAGGTAGTTTTTAATTGAGTTTGAAGTTTTTTAATCTCTAATCTCATTTGAACTCTTAATTTGGCATCAAGGTTTGATAAGGGTTCATCAAATAAAAAGGCTACAGGATTTCTCACAATGGCTCTTCCCATGGCAACTCTTTGTCTTTGTCCACCAGATAATTGATTGGGTTTTCTCTCTAATAATTCTCCAAGCTCTAAAATTTCAGCAGCTTTTTGAACTCTGGATTCAATTTCTGCCTTTGGTACTTTTGCAATCTTTAAGCCGTAAGCCATGTTACCAAAGACGGTCATGTGAGGATAAAGGGCGTAATTTTGAAATACCATTGCAATATTTCGCTCCATGGGTTCAAGCTCATTTACTTTTTTATTATCTATTAAAATATTTCCTTCATTAGCATCTTCTAAGCCTGCCACCATTCTTAATAGAGTTGATTTTCCACATCCTGATGGTCCAACTATTACAATCAGCTCACCATCTTTGACATCAATGCTCAGATCATGAATAACCTGCGTTTTACCAAAAGATTTCTTTAAATTTTGTAAACTAATTTGAGACATTATTTATCGCTTTCTAATAATCCTTTAACAAAAAACTTTTGCATACTTATTACTACTATTACTGGTGGTACCATAGCTAACATTGCTGTTGCCATAACCGTTGGCCAGTGTGCATAATCATCACCTGTAGGTATCATTGAGTCAATGGCCATTACAATTGTTCTCATGTCAGGATCGGTTGTCATTAATAGTGGCCATAAATATTGGTTCCAACCAAAAATAAATAAAATAACAAATAAAGCTGCAATATTAGTTTTGCTTATTGGAACTAGTATATCAAAAAAGAAACGCATTGGACTACATCCATCCATTCTAGCTGCTTCAACCATTTCATCAGGTATTGTCATAAAAAATTGTCTGAATAAAAAAGTTGCCGTAGCTGAGGCAATCAACGGGAAGATTAACCCTGTGTATGAATTTAATAGATTTAAATTTGCAACAACTTCATAAGTCGGCACTATTCTAACTTCTACGGGAAGCATTAGAGTAATAAAAATTAGCCAGAAACATAAATTCCTAAAAGGAAATCTAAAATAGACAAATGCAAAAGCTGACAATAATGAAATAATTATTTTTCCAACTGTAATTCCGATTGCCATGATTGCAGAGTTCATCATCATCTTTATCACAGGAACTTTGGCTCCATATCCCTCTGGTGAACCTCTAAATAGCGCATTTGCGTAATTTTCAAAGAACTCTGTTCCCGGTAGTATTGGTAGTGGAGGATAAATAATTGCATCTTGTGTTACAGTGGATGCGACGAAAGTAAGCCACACTGGAAAGAAAATGAATAATATCCCAAGAATTAAACCAAGGTGAGTTAACCAATATCCTGATTTTTTTTTCTCAACCATTAATAATGCACCTTTCTCTCTATATATTTAAATTGAATGACGGTTAGAATTCCAACTAAAACTAGCAGGATTACGGACTGAGCTGCACTTGATCCTAAGTCTTGGCTCACAAACCCATCAGAGAATACTTTATATACTAGTATAGTGGTCGATTGTTCAGGTCCGCCTGAAGTGATTGTATGTATTACTCCAAAAGTATCAAAGAAAGCATAAACAATATTCACTACTAATAAAAAGAATGTAATTGGTGAAAGAAGAGGTATTACAATCGTTCCAAACCGTTTCCAAAAACTAGCTCCATCTATTGCTGCCGCTTCAATGATTGATTTTGGAATAGCTTGTAGTCCTGCTAAAAAAAATAAAAAGTTATAACTTATTCTTCCCCAAGAAGAGGCTAAAATAACTAAAAACATCGCTTGATCACCTTTTAAAGTATGGTTCCATTCGTAACCTAAAGCTTTAAGATAATAAGAAGCTAAACCAATATTTCCATTAAACATAAATAACCATAGAACACCTGCGATCGCAGGTGCTATAGCGTAAGGCCAAATTAATAATGTTTGATAAACTCCTGCGCCTTTAATTAATCGATCTGCTAATGCGGCTAAATATAAACCTAAAGCCATTGATGAAACCGATACTGCAGTTGAGAAAATAACTGTAGTTTTAAAACTTGCTAGATAATAAGGGTCGGATAATAAAAATCTAAAATTATCTAAACCTACAAATTCTGTCTTTAATCCAAAGGGATCTGGTAAAAATAAAGAATTCCAAATGGCTTGTCCTGATGGATAAAAAAAGAAGACAAAAGAAATGAGCAGCTGAGGTGCAACTAATATCGCTGGTAACCACCAGCCTTTAAAAAAAACTCTTTTTTCCATTTGATCTTAAGAATTATACCAGGGGCTTTCGCCCCTGATACATTAAATTGATTTATTTGTTAGCTCTTTCAAATCTTCTTAAAAGAACGTTACCTCTTTTTACAGCGCTGTCTAAAGCTACTTGAGCAGTTTTAGTGCCGTTGTAAACTCCTTCCATCTCTTCATCAATAATTCCTCTTATTTGATCAAAAGATCCAAGACGTAAGCCTTTAGAGTTTTGAGTAACTTTATTTCTCATCATCTGTATTCCTGCTAAATCAGTTCCAGGATTTGATTTATAGAACCCTGACTTTTTAGTAGCTGAAGCAGCTGCAGTGGTAACACCTAAATAACCCGTGTCTTGGTGCCACTTAGCTTGAATATCAGTTCTTGATAAGAAAGCTAAAAATGCTGCTGTTGCTTTATTCTCTTCTTTAGATTTTCCAGATAATGCCCATAGAGATGAACCACCAATAATTGTGTTTTGAGGTGCTTCTGTTGCTCCATAGTAAGGTAAATGCCTAATACCAAATTCAAATTTAGCTTCTTTTTTGATACCAGCATAACCAGCAGAAGACTCTGTCATTAACATACATTCACCGGCTCTAAAATTTTTACCAGCTTCATTTCTTCTACCCATATACTTAAATTTACCTTCTTGTGCCCATTTACCTAAAGTTTGAATGTGCTTGATATGTACTGGGCTATTGAAAGCTAACTCAGTATCTAAACCAGCAAATCCATTTGATTTAGTTGCAAATGGAATGTTGTGGTACGCTGAAAAGTTCTCAAGGTGAACCCAACTGTGCCAACAAGTACAGAAAGGCATATCAATACCTTTTGCTTTTGCAGCATCAAGCGCGTTACCAACTCTTTTCCAAGTACTTAAGTCCATCTCTGGATCTAAACCTGCTTTTTTCATCAAGTCTTTATTTACCCAAAGAACTGGTGTTGAAGAGTTATACGGCATAGATAACATTTTGCCATCTGTTGTCGTATAATAACCAGATACGGCAGAAACAAATCCCTTAGGATTAAATCTTTGACCAGCATCTTTCATTAGTTGGTACATAGGAACATAAGCTCCTTTTGCAGCCATTAAACTAGCTGTTCCAACTTCAAATACCATAAGGATATTTGGGTGTTGTCCAGCTCTAAATGCAGCGATACCAGCGTTAAGAGTTTCTGAGTAATTACCTTTTCTAGTATGAACCACAGTGTATTTGTCTTGTGATGCGTTAAACTTGTTTACTTGTTCATCAAGTAATTCACCAAGTCTTCCACCAAAAGCATGCCACCATTGTATTTCTACTTTTGCTTGGGCAGCTGTTCCCGCAAACATTGAGAAAAGTGCCAACGAAGCAATTATTGCTTTTATTGTTTTCATTTTTGATATCCCCCGTTTTCTTTAAAAAGAAAAAAAACTAGCATAAATAAAATATAATGAGGAGTCCGAATATTAATTTAAAGATTCTACTGTAGGTTTTATTTTACTTTTCCAAAAGTGTTCAAAAGCACAACTCCAAGAATAATTAATACCAAACCCAGAATTCCATAAAGATTTGGAGTTTGATTGTATTTAAATACCCCAAATAAAGTCACCACTGTAATTGTAAGAGCTCCATAAGTTGCGTAAGTAAAACCTACTGGTATTACGCTCATAGCTTTGGAAAGACAAAATATACAAACAAACATATTTGCTATACAAAAAAGAGTTGGTCCAAGTTTAGTAAACCCTTCTGTTACTTTTAAAAAACTATTAGAAAAAATACCAGTTAATATAGCTAAAATTAAAAAAATATAACCTGATAATAAACTAATACTTTTCATTGTGCTTTTGCAAACTGTCCACCATCTCTAAATCGCCACAACCATTTTTTCATTGCTTCCTCAACATCGGATGGTTTTACTTTAAGGTCTTGAAGTGTTAGATGATTATTTGAAACAACATTATCTGCTTCAGATAAAATCTCACATTGATCCCGAGTTAATATTGGGGGAATGGGAAGTAAACTCATAACACTGCTTTGAATTTTTGCAATTGGCATCGGCATTGGCACAACAAATCTTTTCTTATTTAATGTTTTCATAATTGATTTAACCATATCGCCAAAGCTTATAGTTTTAGGCCCGCCTATTTCATAAATTTTTCCGTGATTATCTTTTGCTTCAATTGCCTTAACAATTGCATCAGCAACGTCTGTGACTAAAATAGGTTGAAATTTGTAGTTTATCCCAACAACTGGTATCACGGGTAAAATACTTAACTTTGAAAACAAGTTTGTAAAATTATCCTCTGTTCCGCACACAACGCTTGGTCTTATTATTACGGTGTTCTTAAAATTTGTAAGTGCTTTTAATTCCCCTTGAAATTTAGATCTTTGATATAAAGATTTTGAATTTTCATTAGCTCCTATTGCACTCACTTGAATGAATTTTTTTACATCTGACTGAGCACATATTTTTGCAACTGCCTCAGGTATATCTCTATGAATTTTCATAAATTTTTGTTTTCTATTCTCATAAAGAATTCCAATTAAGTTAATTACAACATCAGAATTATTAATTGATTCTTTTAGTTCATCGAAATTATTAGAATTCCAATCAATGAGTTCTATAGAGCCTGGAGTGGCTTGAGTCTTTAAATAGCCTTTTTGGAAAGGATTTCTTGTGGTTATAATGCATCTATAGTTCTTCTTGGTCAAATTTCGAACAAGATATCTTCCTATAAAACCTCCGCCACCTAAAATTGTGCAAATTTGATTTTTCATGATATTTAGAAACTATATATGAAAATAATTAAGATTAAAGAGGACATAACTTCAGAGATAGCTAATTCTTTCAAAGGTAGTATCGCAATAGATACTGAGGCTACTGGATTGCAAATTCCAGAGCGAGATAAATTAAGTCTAATTCAAATTTGCGATGAAAAAGAAAACGTTTACATTATTCAACCAGATAAAAAAACTTACAAAGCACCAAACTTAGTATCAGTTTTAGAGAATGATAAAATTTTGAAAATAGGCCATTTTTTAAGGTTTGATAAAAATGCCCTAGAATTTTTTTTAAAATGCGAAATGAAAAATATTTTTGATACTAAGATAGCTTCTAAAATTGTGAGAACTTATACTGATGCTCACGGTCTAAAAAATTTAGTTCAAGAATTTTGCAATAAAAGTTTAGACAAACGACAAGGAAGTAGTGATTGGAACAAGGATCTGAATGATCTTTCTAATAAACAACTAGAATATGCTGCTAATGACGTAATATATTTACATAAAATCAAGTCTGAATTAGAAAAAATGTTAATCAGAGAAAATCGAATGGATATATTTAAAAGTTGCATTAATTTTCTAAATACAAGAGTTGAGCTTGACCAAAATGGATTTAAATTTGATATTTTTGAACATTAATAATGAAAAATAATTATATTACATTAGCAAAAAAAGCAGCAAACACTCAAATTAAAGAATTAAGAAAGATAAATAGGGTGCTTGATAAATCTTTTATCAAAGCAGTAGACTCTATTTTAAATTGCAAGGGCAAAGTTGTTTGTGCAGGTATTGGTAAATCTGGTCTGATAGGTAGAAAAATTTCTGCAACATTCTCTAGTGTTGGAATTCCAAGTTTTTTTTGTGACCCCGCACAAGCATTGCACGGAGATATGGGACAAATTGAAAAAAAAGATCTTTTAATAATATTTTCTTATTCAGGAAACACTTCAGAATTATCTAATATGCTCAAGTATGCAAACAGATTTGGGATAAAAATTATCGGTATAGCCTCTAAAGCAGATAGTCTACTTATGAAAGCAAGTGATATTAAGCTTCTATTACCAAAAGTAAAAGAGTCTGACATAACTGGTATGGTGCCAACTTCAAGCACCTCAATAACTTTATTGCTCGGAGACTGTTTGGCAACAACTGTAATATCTAAAAAAAAGTTTTCTAAAGAAAAATTTAAAATTTTTCATCCTGGTGGAAATATTGGGAGTTCGTTGCTGCTAGCTAAAGATTTAATGTTAACTGGTAAAAAACTTCCAATTATAGATTATAAAAAAAGTTTAGGTGAAGCTCTTAAAGTGATTAATCAAAAAAAATTAGGAATTATAGTGGTTTTAAAAAAGAAACATATTGCTGGAATCGTAACTGATGGTGATTTGAGAAGAGATATGAGAGTTTTGTCAAAAAAAACTAATTTACAGAAACTAATGACGAAGAAGCCTATGTTAGTAAGCGAAAATATGCCGGCTACAAAAGCATTGGCAATTATGAATGACAAAAAAATTACTAGTCTTTTAGTTGTTTCTGATAAAGATTACGAAAAAAAAAATAACACAAAATTATTAGGTATTATACATATTCACTCATTGCTACAATATGGAATAAGATGATGGAGAGGAAAAAAAAATTAAAACTTATACAGTTTAGTTTGCTCATTTTTGGAATTTTCTTAATTTATATTACCTATTACAATAAAAATTCTGATTTAGATAAAGAGTTATTATCTAAGTCTGCGAAAGAGAAAGTAGAAAAGCAAAAAATTGATGAAGATTCGGATCAGCCAGATTTATTTTTTAATGTTGAATATACTGGATTAGATTTAAATGGAAATAGATACTCATTGAAATCTGAAGAAGCTTATCTTGATGATTTAAAACCGGAAATTGTTTTTATGAAAAATGTTCATGCAGTTTTTTATTTCAAAAATGGTAATAATTTAGATGTTTGGTCTGACAAAGGAATATATAATAATAAAAATTTAGATATGAAATTTCAAAACAATGTGAAAGCGAAATATCAAGGAACTGATCTTTTTGCTAATAAAGCTGAATATTCTAATTCAAAAAGCTACCTATCAATTTCTGAAAATGTAAAAGTTGACGATATTAGAGGCAACTTAATAGCTGATAAACTGCTTTTTGATATAACAAAAAAAAAATTAGATATTACCTCTTTTAATGATGGTAAGATTAATGCTAATGTAAATTTGAATGAAAAAAGGTTTTAGAATATTAAAATTTAAAAAAGCTAAGCCAGTCTTCGAAGTAAAAGACATAAGTAAATCTTATGACGGGCGGCCAATTTTAAAAAAACTTTCACTGAAAGTTTTTCCGGGTGAATGCGTGGGTGTGTTAGGTCCAAACGGATGTGGAAAAACAACTTTATTCTCAATGTGTATTGGTGAACAAAACCCAGAAGGTGGTAAAATTTATTTAAATAATAAAGCGATAGATCAAATTCCAATACATTTAAGATCTAAAGAAGGTTTAGGATACCTGCCTCAGCAAAGAAGTGTTTTTGATATGAGTGTATACGACAATATCCTTGGTATTGCTCAAATCAGTATTAAAGATGTTGATCAACAAAAGGCGATTACAGAGAAACTTCTTGATGAGTTTAATTTACAACATTTAAGAACATTAAATGCATCAGTTTTATCTGGTGGTGAAATTAGACGTTTAATGATGGCTAGAGTGATGATAAATAAACCAAAAATAGTTTTATTAGATGAGCCACTTGCAGCATTAGATCCACTTGTAGTTCAAGATATTCAAAAATATATTTTAAAAATTCAGTCAAGCGGAACTGCTATATTAGTTACCGACCACAATGTTAAAAACTTGTTTGATATAACAGATAGAAGTTACGTGCTTGGTGAGCATACAGTTATAGCTGAAGGAACTTCAAGAGAAATATTAAAATCATCAAAAGCAATAGAGCATTATTTTGGATCTCAATTTTCGTAGAATTAATGCCTTTGAAAAGTTTTAATTTAAAAATTCATAACCAGATAAGTTCTTTTAATAAAACTATTAAAGTTGATCCAGATAAATCACTTTCAATAAGAAGTTTTCTTATTGGGTCAATCAGTCATGATATTTCGAAAGTCAATAATATTTTAGAGTCAGAAGATGTATTTTCTACAATTAATTGTTTAAGAAAACTTGGGGTTACTATTAAAAAGAAAAAGGCAGGGTCTTACTTAATATATGGGAAAGGTTTAGGTTCATTGTTTGCAAAAAAAAACCTAGATTTAAACTTTGGAAATTCAGGTACTCTGGCAAGACTTTTAATTGGAATACTATCTACTACACCTGAAATTGAAGTAAAACTAAGAGGTGACCATTCTTTAAGTAAAAGGAGTATGCAAAAACTAATAAATTTAATGTCAGAATTCGGAGCTTACTTTATACCTAAAAATAAATTTAATTTTCCATTAAAACTTATATCTACTGATATGCCTGTCGGTATAAATTATAACGCTGGTGTTTCTGCTCAATTAAAAAGTGCAGTTATTTTTGCCGGTTTAAATTCTTTTGGTAACACAAAAATATTTGAAAGTAAGAGAAGCAGAGATCATACTGAAAATCTATTAGCTAGAAACCCACAAGCTATTAAAATTACAAATGTTAAAAAAAAATTAATAACAATTTCCGGAAAAAAATATCTTAATCCTTTAACAATTAGTATTCCTGGTGATCCATCTTCTGCAGCCTTTTTTACAGCTCTCACTTTGCTAAATAAAAATTCTACGCTGAAGATAACAAATGTTGGTTTAAACCCGACTAGAATTGGTTTTTATCAATTATTAAAAAAATTTGGAGCGAAAATTTCTTTTCAGAATTTAAAAAAAAGTAATAATGAAATATCTGGCAACGTTATTGTAAGGAGTTCTTTAATGAAACCAATAAAGGCTTCAAAAGAATTTTATGTGAAATCTACAGATGAATATCCAATTTTATTTGTGATTGCTGCCCTTACGAAAGGAATTTCTGTTTTTAGAGGAATTGATGACCTAGCAAACAAAGAGAGTAATCGTGTAAAAGAAATGCAAAAAATATTAAAACAAATTGGTATAAAAAGTATCTCTACTAAAAACATGATTAAAATTTACGGTAAAAATTTTAAAAATAAAAAAAATAATATGATAAAAGTTCCTAACCTTGGAGATCATAGGATTTGTATGTCTGCAACAATTCTTTCATTAATTACAGGGGTCAAAACCAATATAAGAAATTTTGAGACTGTGTATACTTCTTCTCCTTCCTTTTTAAAAATAATAAAGATTTTGGGAGGTAAGTTTGAAATCAAAAAATAAAATAATTAAAATTTCTTGTGATGGTGGTGCATCCACTGGGAAATCGACTGGAGCAAAAATGATTTCAAAAAAATACAATCTTAAATTCTTATCTTCAGGTTTATTATACAGATACGCCAGTTTTTTATTAATGAAATATAAGCCAAAAAAGAAAATTAATTTTTTAAAAAAGAAATTTAAGCGATTAAATCAAAAAAATTTAAATACACTTAATTTACATTCTCCTGAAATTTCTAAATACAGTGCAAATATTGCTAAGGAACGAAAGGTAAGAGACGTTTTGAAAAGATTTCAAATAAATTTTTCAAAAAAAAATAAAAATTGCTGTATAGAAGGAAGAGATATCTCTACAAAAATACTTCCAAATTCTGACATAAAATTTTTTTTTAAATGTAACTTGAATACCGCTGCTATCAGGAGATACAAAGAGCTTAAAAAAAAAGATTACAAAGTTAAACTCAAAGACGTTAAAAAAGCCTTAAGAATAAGAAATAATCTCGACATGAAGAGAAAAAACAGCCCTTTACTCAAACATAGAGATGCGATAGAAATCGACACCGGAAAATTAAACAAACAAGCAATGTTAAAAAAAATGACAAAACATGTTGATGAATTTTTAAAAAGAAAATATGGCAACTGAACAAGAGCTAAAAAAATCCAACCCTCTCCATAAAGAGTTTCAAAACCTTCTAGATCAAGATTTCAAAGATAGAAAGTTAAAAGAAAACGAAATCATTAAAGCTACAGTGACAGAAATTACTAAGAATTTTATTGTTGTTGACTGCAAAGCTAAAATGGAAGGCATGATACCAATTGAAGAATTTAAAAATGATGATGAACTTTCAAAGCTTAAAGTAGGTTCAGTTATTGATGTTTATCTAGAGAGAATTGAAAGTTTTAAAGGTGAAATAATAATCTCTAGGGATAAAGCTAGAAAAATGAAAGCTTGGAAAAAACTAGAAAAAGTTTTCGAGTCGCAAGAAGAGTTAACTGGATACATTACTGGAAAGGTAAAAGGCGGATTTATTGCTAATGTAGAAGGTTTGCCTTGTTTCATGCCATCTTCACAAATTGATGTTAGACCTCTGAAGAAAGTAGATCACTTGATGAATACACCTGTGAAGGTAATAGCAACAAGAATAGATAAAAATCGAGGTAACGTTTGTGTGTCTAGGAGAGCAGTGTTAGAGAAAAGCAAAAACGCAGAAATAACTAAGGCATTAAAAAATATTAAAGAAGGAGATATAATTGAAGATGCTATAGTGAAAGCAACAACGGATTGGGGAATTTTTTTAGATATAAATGGTATCGACGCTCTATTACATGTTTCAGATTTAAGTCATGGTAGAGTTAAAAAACCATCAGACTTAGTTACAATAGGACAAAAATTAAAAGTAAAAGTTACAAAAATTGATCCGAAAACAAATCGAGTTTCAGCATCAGTCAAAGCTTTAACAGAAGATCCTTACGCAAACATAGAAAAGAAATATAAAGTTGGAGAAATTTATGAGGGAGTTGTTACTAAAATTATGGATTATGGATGTTTTGTAAGAATTGAAGATGGCATAGAAGGTCTTATACATAATTCTGAATTAGATTGGAGCAATAGAAATATTAAACCAAGTAAAGTTTTAGCTGTTTCTCAAAATATAAAATTTAAAATAGTTAATATTGAAAAAGATTCAAAAAGAATTTCATTGTCTTACAAAGCGACTTTAAAAAATCCTTGGGATAAAATTAAGGATAATGTAGGCGAAGAAGTTAAAATAAAAATTAACAATATCACAGATAAAGCAATTTTTGCAGAACTTGTCGACTCAGGTCTTGTTGGAATGTTACATTACAAAGAAATTTCATATGAAGAGAATATTGAGGACCTTAAAAAATTTAAAAAGAACGATGTTATTAATGTAAAAATAATTGAAATTAAAGATGATAAAATTAGGTTTTCTAAAAGAGCTTTAGATAAAGATCCATTGAGTTGGTTTAAAGAAAATAATAAAAAGGTTGGCAGTATTATTACAACTAGAGTACACGAAGTTTTGAAAACAGGTGTAAAAGTTTCAATAGATAAAGAAAAAAAATTAATTACAACAATTAAAAAAACTGACTTAGCTAAAGAGTCAGCGGATCAAAGAGTAGACATTTTTGCGCCAGGTAACGCACTTGATGCAAAAATTATTGAATTAGATATTAAAACTCGAAAAATAAAGCTATCTGTAAAAGCTGCTCAAATAGATGAAGAAAAATCTTTAATAGCTAAATTTGGGGAGGGCGCAACAAAATCAGGCGCAACATTGAAGGGAATTTTTGAAAAAGCTATTGGTAGCAAAAAGAAGAAAAAAGAAGAAAAATAATTGTCAAGACCTGAGATAATTAAAAATTTAAAAATCAAACACCCAAAACTCAGCAATTTACATTTAGAGATGGTAATCGATACTTTTATTCAAAGTATTGAAGAGGCTCTAATTAATAATAAATCAGTTGAACTTAGAGGTTTTGGTACTTTTTTTGTTAGAAAAATAAACGAGAATCCGTCAGGTAGAAACCCTAAAACTGGAGAAGTGATTTATATTCCAAAAAAGAATAAGATAAGGTTTAGAGCGAGTAAAAAATTTAAAGAATTTTTAAATAAATGAAAAAAATATTTATTGCTGTCGATACTACTGACCTTAAAAAAGCAAAAAAAATAATTAATCAATCACAAACCAAGAAAATTAAAATTGGCTATAAATTTGGACTTGAATTTATGAATTCAAAAAAAGGGAGACATTTTGTATCCAAATTAAGAAATAAAATTATTTTCATTGATCTCAAATTAAATGACACTGTAAATACAATGCTGTCTGCAGTTAAAGCATTGAAAGATTTGAAAATAAATTACCTTACAGTCCATATCTCATCAGGTCTTAAAGCCTTGAGGTTGGTTAAAAAAGTGTCTGGCTCAATCAAGGTCGTTGGGGTGTCAACCTTAACATCTCTCGATGACAGAGATTTAAAATTAATAGGCTACAATAAATCTGTTAAAAATCTGGTAGCTCATCAAGCAAAGCTTGCTAGACAAGCATCTTTAGATGCTTTGGTCTGTAGTCCTTTTGAAGTAAGTGTTGTCAGAAAAGTTTTCAAAAAAGAAATCATTACTCCAGGCGTCCAGTTAGGTAAAAGAAATTATGATCAAAAACGATCTATGGAAGCCAAAAAAGTCAAATCTGACTGGCTTGTTATTGGGCGTTCAGTTACCCAAGGAAATATTAAAAAGAATATTCAAAAGCTAATTAAATCATTATAAAAGAATTAATAATGAAAATTAAAAAAGGTATACCGCTAATTGATCAACATGATAAAAACTATATGTATGGTGGTAAATTTGGTGGAAATTTCATTCCTGAAACTTTAAAAAAACCTATTGATGATTTAACCAAATTATTTGCAAAGTTGAGGAAAGATAAAAAATTCTTAAAAGAAAGAGATTATCATTTTAAAAACTATGTTGGAACTCCAACTCCTTTTATTAAACTTGAAAATTTAACAGAACATTTAGGTGGAGCACAAATCTATGCAAAGGTGGTGTCAGAAGCAAATGGTGGTGCCCATAAAATTTATAATGCAACAGTGCATTGCCTGATTGCTAAGAGAGCTGGTAAAAAATATATTGTGGGAGACACAGGAGCCGGCTATGCCGGAAAAATGCTTGCCATGGCAGCAAAAAAATTTGGACTTAAATGTAAAATATTCATGGGTTCAAGAGATATAAAAAGGCAAAGACCGAATGTAGAAGCTATGAAAAAAAATGGCGCTGAAATCGTTCCTGTAACAACAGGAAGCCAAACTCTAGTTGATGCTGTTAGTGAATGTATGCGTTATTGGGTTTCAAATTGTGACACTACCCACATGTGTGTAGGATCAACGGTGGGCCCAAATATATTTATAAAAATTTGCGCATTTAGCACTGCACAAATTTCAAGGGAACTTATAGAACAAATAAAAGATGAATTTGGAAGAATACCTAATAAGTTAAAACTTTTGAATTGCGTTGGAGGTGGAAGCTCTGCTATGGGTTTTTGGAATGAGTTCATGGATACAAATGCAGAATTTATCGGAATTGAAGCAGGTGGACCTAAAAATAGCAAGCTTCATGCTGCTCCATTAACAAATGGATCTAAGGTAGGAATTTTACATGGAGCTGCTCAATACGTAATTCAAGATAAAGAAGGACAAATAGGATCTATAGAATCATGTTCGGCGGGACTAATGTACCCTGGAATTTCGCCACTTCATTGTTTCTTAAAAGATACAAAACGTGCTAGATATGTTTCTGCAACAGATGAGGAAGCTTTAAAAGCTTATCAATTAGTTTCTCAATTGGAAAATATTTCTCCATCTCTTGAACCTTCTCATGCTTTTGCTGAAGCAATTAAGATAGCACCTAGGTGTAAATCTTCTGAGATAATTGTTGTTAATTCTTGTGGTGATAGCATTAAAGACAAAGACATTATTAAACAAAAATTAGGTTCGTATATAAGATGAAATCAAAAATTACCCTAGCTTTTGAACATTGTAGAAAAGAAAAGAGACCGGCTCTTATCACTTATACAGTTGCTGGTGATAATACAAAAAAAAATTCACTTAAAATATTATATTCAATTTCAAAATATACTGATATTTTAGAATTAGGTTTTCCTCATAACACGCCAATCGCAGATGGTGGACAGATCCAGACTAGTTCTTACAGAGCCTTAAAGAATGGAATAAAACTTAAAGATGTTTTTTACATAGTAAAAAAATTTAAAAAATCTAATCCTAATAAACCTTTAATATTGATGGGTTATTTTAATTTAATCTATCAAAATGGAGAAAATAATTTTTTAAATAATTGCAAAGCTTCTGGTGTGGATGGTTTAATTGTTGTTGATCTTCCTTATCCAGAAAATAAAAATTTTGCAAAGAAATGTAAAAAAAAGTCAATAAATTTTGTTCAATTATTGTCTCCAACTACATCAAAAGAAAGAATGAAAAAGATTATAAAAGACTCTCACGATATGATTTATTATATTTCTATGCTTTCGACCACTGGTGGAAAACTTAAAGTTTCACCAAATAAAATACTAAAAAATTACAATATGATAAAAAGAATCAGTCCCAGGAAAAATCTAGTTATAGGATTTGGTATTACAGATAAGAATATCAAAGCATTGAAATCTGCAGATGGCCTCGTTATTGGCTCATTTATTTGTAAAATAATTACCAAATCGCTCAAAATGAGACAAAATCCTGTCACAAAAATTGATAAAGTTGTATACAATCTTAAAAACAAAATTTTATGAACTGGATTACAAAATTTATAAAACCAAAAATAAAATCACTCTTTGAAAAAAAATCTTCTAAGACAGAAGATAATCTTTGGACTACTTGTGGATGTAAAAATTTAATTTATAAAGAAGATCTTCAATCAAATCTTAAGTGTTGCCCTAAATGTGGTTCTCATCACAAATTGTCTTGCGTAGAAAGATTTAAAATATTTTTTGATAACAGTGAATATGAAATAATCGAGACACCTGTTCCAAAAGATGATCCTCTGAAGTTTGAGGATAATAAAAGATATATCGATAGATTAAAAACTGCTAGAAAAATAACTCAGCAAAATGATGCTGTTCTTATTGCAAAAGGCAAAGTTAAGAATATTGAAGTCATTGTTGGAGCTCAGGATTTTAGATTTATTGGTGGATCATTTGGTGCTGCCTCAGGTGAAGCGTTCATTGCTGGAGTTCAAAATTCTATAGAGAATAATTTGCCATTTATTTTCTTCAGCTGTAGTGGTGGTCAAAGAATGATGGAGTCTTCTATTGCATTAATGCAAATGTCTAGAACAGCGTTAGCTGTAAATGAATTAAAGAGAAAAAATATACCTTATATCGTAGTATTGACTGATCCAACTACAGGAGGAGTGACAGCTTCTTGGGCAATGTTAGGTGACATCTTAATAGCTGAACCAAAAGCTACTATAGGATTTGCTGGTAGAAGAGTTATTCAAGATACCGTGAGAGAAACATTGCCAGAAGAGTTCCAAACTGCAGAGTATGTAAAAGAGCATGGCGGTATAGATTTAGTAGTTGAGAGAAAGTACTTAAATTCAACTATCGGAACCTTACTAAATGTTCTATTGAAAAAAGCAGAGGCTCAAGCTAAAAATGAGCCATCTAATGTCACAATCGATCAATCTTTACAATCAGCTAGCTAAATCAAAATTATTTAAAAAAACAATAAACTTCGATCTTAAAAGAATTAAGACAGTTTTAAAAAAATTAGATCACCCTGAAAAACAACTTAAAAATGTAATTAATGTGATTGGGAGTGATGGTAAATTTTCACTCTTAACATCCCTTAAATTTTTTATAGAGGCTAACCAACAAACAACGTCTGCATATATTTCTCCAAGTATTAAAAATATTAAAGAGCGATTTTGGATGGGGAAAGAATTCTTAAACTATAGAGAAATTAAAGATACAATTCATATTATAAAAAAACAGAAAATAAATTTAACAATCTTTGAAGTATTAACAGTTGTGTTCATTTTAAACGCAGCAAAAAGAAAAAATGATTTTAATTTAATTGAAGCTGGAGCTCTTTTTGCAAAAGACTCTACAAATCTTTTTGATTTTCCCAGAGCACAAGTAGTTGTAAATATAAATAAACAGCATCTAAATTTTTTAAGAAAGAAAACACTAGATGAAGTAATTAATCAAAAAGTTGGATTTTTAAGTAATTTTACTAAGATTTACGTTGGAAAACAAAAATCTTCAGTTTTAAAAAAAATAAAAAAAAGATTAAAAAATAACAACAGCAATATTGATTATTCACATTCTTGGAAATTGATTAAATCTAAAAATAATTTTTATTATAAGGATAAAAAAAATAAGTTACTTTTAAAATCTAAATATATTCATTCTAAGGGATTGCTAATCAATTTATGTCTTGCGATTAAAATTGCTTTAGATTTGAAAATACCTAAGAAAATCATCTTAAAGACTATTCCTAAAATTAAGTATCAAGGAAGACTTGAATATATAAACAAGGGAAAGATAATCAAGATGATTAACAAAAATGAGAAAATTTTAATCGATGGTTGTCATTCTGAAACAAGTGCAAGAAACTTAGCGGAATATCTTAAAACTTTAAATCTGCCAGTCTATGGTATATGGGGTATGACGAAAAATAAAAATCCAGATTTGTTTATAAAGCAATTTAGAGGTATTTTTAAAAAGATCTTTACAGTGCCAATTGAAAATGAAACTGCTGCGTTACCGAACACCTTATTGTCTAGAATTGCTGAAAAAAATGATTATAGAGTTGAGTCCTCTAAAAGTTTTGAACAGGCATTAAAAATTATAAGTTCTAAAGAAAAAAAAATAATATGTGTGTTTGGCTCTCTTTATCTTTGTGGAAATGTCCTTAATAAAAATTAAATATTTTCTTTAATCCAAGAAACAATGTTAGACTTCGTTGTTGCGCCTACTTTGGTAGATTTTAGCTCTCCATTTTTGAACAAAAGCATTGTAGGGATTCCTTTAATTCCGTATTTTGTCGGCATATTGGGTTCTTGATCAATATTATGTTTGGCAATAATTATTTGATCTTTCATCTCATTTGAAATTTCTTCAAGAACAGGACCTATTTGTTTACAAGGACCACACCATTCTGCCCAAAAATCAACTATGATAGGTTTGTCTGATTTGATGACGTCACTGTCAAAGCTTTCATCTGTAACTGATTTTGTAGCCATAACATCTAAATAATTGTTTTTAATTTAATGTCAACTACGCAGATGAGTAATGTTTCTCTAAATCTTCAACGTATGCGTTAATTTCATCTAGAATTTTTAGTTTTTCTTCATCTTCCTGTTTTTCAAATTTTGCTCTCAAAGTATCAATCTCTGAATAAGTTCTTGGTATAGTATTCCACTTTTCATTGTTAGTGCTTAATAATTTCTTTGCAGTGTCTTTGTGAATTAAATTATAGTCTTCTTTGCTTAGAACTTCGGGTTTTTCCATATAAAGTAATTTTTTTCCAAAATACTTAAGTCTTTCATCTTTGAATTTAGATATTACGCTCAATTTTTTTCCCCATTCAGCCGAATGGAATTCTGGCATTATTTTATTATCTTCAGCTGTTGTAAATTTAGCATAAATACTTTCCTCATTGTAAAGATCCTCTTGTGACTTACTTTGTTCCTTTTCTTCAATCTCAGAGCGTTTTATAGATTCAATTTTTTCTGCAAAGTCTTTGCTTTTTCTCACAAGTTCTGCTCTTGCTTTTAATTTTGCTGTTCCAATAACTTTATATTCCTCAAATTTGTCACTATAAGATGGATTCATAATTATAGGATGCTTATTGTGCCTTATGGTTCTAATAAACTTTGGTTGTTTCTTCATTGCAGCCTCTAATTCTTTTAATGGCATGCTTAAGTAAGGTGTAGGATCATGTCGCAGATCAAAACATAATGCCCACTGATATTGAGGATGCTGACACACAAAAGTTTGTACATAAGGTCTGCTCCGTCCATAGAAGTATTCATTTGTACAAAAAAAAAGTTCTTTTTTAATTATTTCTAATGATTGAGTTTTATCCATAGTTAACATGCTTGCTTTCCAAACATTTGGTGCTTTTTTAGATATTATTTTAGCTATTCCCACAGTTGCCATAACATCTCCAATCGCACTATGAGCGTCACCATGATCAATACCATTTAGAGGTGCCATTTGATCTAATTTGTAAACATCATTACCTTTCTCATTAACAGAGTTTTTTAAAGTGTTTGGGTAATATAAATTAGCTGCTCTAGCTAAACTTAGAACATCTCCTCTTGTGTTTCCATTCGTACTAGTTATGTAAGGGTATTCTAAAGTTTGAAATAAAGTACACCTTAGAAATTCTTCATCAAATTCTATCGAGTTAAAACCAATGTAGGTTGCTTTTCCCCATCTTTTTAAAGTTTCAACAAATTGTCTAATCATCTCATAATGAGATAAATTTGAGTTCTTTAACATCTGAGGTGACGATTTATTTACAATTAAAGCCATTGCCTCTGGAATAATACCTGGACTTAGTCTGCATCTAGCATCAAACCTGTCTAGTTCATCGAGATTATCATTGGTCAAGACAGCGCCAATTTGAATTATCTGCCCCCAATATTTATTAGAGGAACTTGTTTCGAAATCATAAAAGACAAAATTAGACATAGATTAATCTACTTTAGAACTTTTATTTTTTCTGAATTTTCCTCTAATGTTTCTTTTACCTGTTGTGGATCTTTAATATTAGAAAGTGTATTCATTATTGATCTTGCGTCTCTTCCAAAGCCATCGGTTGCGGTCATGGCTTGTTCGAGTTTTTTTCTTAAGTCTTTAATTCCATCGAAATGTTTATCAAATCTTGAGCTAATATTTCTCAAATCGCTATAAATTTGAGAAGCGTGCTTCTGTATTTTTAATGTAGCAAATCCTAGGTGATATGATTGTAATAATGCTGATAAAGAATTCGGTCCTGTGATTGTGACCTTATATTTAGTTCTCAATTCTTGAAGTAATAATTCTTTTGTTTTTGGATCTCTATAGCTTGATAGTTCAGCAAACAGCCCTTCTGTCGGAACATAAACAATTGCAAAATCTGTACTTTTTGGCGGAGCTATATATTTCATACTAACACCTTTTGCCTTTAATCTAAAAGCTGCAGCTAAATCTTTTCTTGCTTCAGCTTGAGCATCTTTATCATTAGCATTATAGGCATCATCAATAGCTTTATATTTTTCTACAGGCCAATGACTATCGATAGGAAGTAAAACATCTTGAAGTTTTATGGCAAACTCTACTGTCTCGGATGTATCTTCTTTCATTTTAACGTTAGCAATAAACTGTGAAGCCGGAAGTAAATCTTTTAAAAGCGCTCCTAACCCAAATTCAGCTAATGTGCCGTAAGTTTTTACACCACTTAAAATTTTACTAAAATTATCCTGGCTTTTATTAAGTTCACTCACTTGACGATTGAACACCCCAACCTTCTCATCTACTTTTGTTAAAGCTCCAGTCATATCTTTTGCGACCTCTTTGCTCATGCTGTTAAAAGACTCACTAAAAGATAATTTTAACCCACCTATATCTTCCTTTAGTTTAATGAGTTCACTTTCCTCATCTTTTTTTGGCTCTTTTTTAAATTTAAAAAGCAATAATATGTTTAGAACTATTAAAATACCTATTAAAATAATAATTATCGACTCCATTATGCTCACGTTATACTCCTTTTGTTAAATTTCAATTAATATTTACCTCACCATAATAAATTGTACCTAACCCATCACAACTTATACACTCTACAATTTCGTCTTCTGCTAAAACTACGCCATCACCCGAACACTCAAAGCATTCACCAACAATTTCATTTGAATAACTTTTCCTTTCCTTGAGTATTCTTTTTTTCATAAACTTTTCGGAAAAATCTATAATATTATTTTTAATTAATTTCTTTTTCATAATTTTTTACAGGGAAGGGATCTATCCTTCCCTGCAAGATATAGTCATCTATGGTGCTCAAAATCAGATTTGCACTGATACTCACCGTAGTGAAACAAGCTTTACTTGTCGCGTCTAACTGTTTCGCCATTTGAGCGTAAATTGTTAAATGACTAAAAACCAAACAAAAGCCTCCCTAAATAAATCAAACCAAAAGCTAAAATTATAAATAAAATAATACTCGTTAAAAATTGCCAGATTAGATTAAACATAATTTATATAAATACACTTCCGAATATTTCAATCATACATCTCCAATTGAATTTCACCAGTAAAACTTAATTTTTTTCCAAAGGGCTCTATCATTATATCATGATGATATTTAATTCTTTCCGGTTGTTTCTTTAATGAATTTTTTACGGCGTTTAATATTTTTTTAGCTGCTATTACCGGTACAGCCATTCCAATTTGCCGTCTTACAGACTCTTTATTTCCTTCGAATTTGTAATTATCATCAAAGGTTTGGAGTCTTGCTCGTTCTCTATTTGTTAGTGCTCTATTTTCTCTATAATGATAAACATGTGTGCCTCCACCCCCAGAACCAGTGACTGTGTAAGCAGGCTTGCTACTTTCTAATTTTTTATAAATTTGACTCATCCGAGCGCTTTTTACTCCTGGCAAACCAAATTCATCTGCTATTTGCCAAACATTTTGACCTTCTTTTGTATTTTCTAATCTCAATTTAACATCACTAGAATGTTTTGTGTATTCGTTGTTAAACGGTTTTTTTAAATCGTCTACTGAACCTTTTTGATTTGTTCCTGGAACACCTTCTTCTAAGGCTGTTTTACATGATATTGTTGGCAAGTTCCCGTTAGGTTTTTTATATGAAATATTATTTTTTTTGAAAAAATCTCCTCTATATCCTACCAATATTTGCCTATGGCGAGTTTGAGGAACTCCATACTCCTCAAACTTTAATTTATCTGCATATATGTGATACCCATGTTCCGAACATCTAGATAAGTCGCTCATAATTTTTGTAAAATTTTTAAAACGCTCAGT
>CACOEA010000004.1 GCA_902626185.1 uncultured Pelagibacteraceae bacterium | reverse complement strand
AAAAATTCTAAAAAAGTCATGTTGTTCTAAAACTTTATTTTTATCTAATAGAGTAAAGTTTCCTTCACTTTCCAAAACTCTTTGTATTACAAACATAACATCTGGCCTACCAGCATCGTACTCATCAAAAACAAGTGCTACAGGATTTTGTATAGACCATGGCAAAATACCTTCTTTAAATTCTGTAATTTGTTTATTGTCTTTTAAAACAATTGCGTCTTTTCCAATTAAATCTATACGGCTGATGTGACTGTCTAAATTAACTCTTACGCAGGGCCAATTAAGTCTTGCTGCCACTTGCTCTATATGTGTGGACTTACCTGTCCCATGGTAACCTTGAATAAGAACTCTTTTATTAAAAGAGAAACCAGCTAAAATTGCTAAGGTTGTATCTTTATCAAATTTATAATCAGAATCTATTTTTGGCACGTATTCATTTTTTTTTGAAAATGCACTTATTTGCATTTCACTATCGAAGCCAAAAGTTTGTTTCACAGATATCTTTATATCTGGTTTAGTTAAAAATTGTTCAGCACTCATTTTTTTCCTAGTGTTTTCTTTAGCTGGCTATAAGCCAAGGTAATTTTTTTTAGTTTATCTTCAAACTTTTTATTACCATGGTTTTTATCAGGATGATATTTTTTAACAAGGCTTTTAAATTTTGTTTGTATTTCATCCCATTTTGCCGCATCATTTAATTCCATAACTTCTAAAGCATCTTTATCGGTTTGTGTCATTTTTCTTTTTTTGAATTCCTTAAAGTTTGAACTTTTAAAAATGTTGAGCTTATCGTCCAATGCATTATTCCAAAGAATATTAAAAAAGTTTTCAGATGAACCAAAGTTTTTTGTAGATTTATGCCAAGTGAGATCTGATTTAATAAAAAATTCAATTTCTTGATCATTCATATTTTCAAAATAATTCCAATTTTTATTAAAAAGTTTAATATGTTCCAAGCAAAGTAATCTAAATTTTTTACTATTATCCCTTTCAACAGGAGCCTTATAAGATCCTATTTCTTTACAATTTTTCCAATCACAAATTATTTTCATATATATTTTATTCCTATATATTAAATATTTAAAAATGGAAGATTATTTCAGAGATATCGAAAAAAAGCTAAAAGAAAAAATCGATTTTCAAAAATTAGAAATAATAAATAACTCATACAAACATAAAGGACATAAGTTTTTTTCTGAGGATAAATATCATCTCCATTTAAAAATAAGCTCTTTATATTTAAAATCTATATCCAGGCTTAGTGCTCAAAAATTGATTATGAATATTTTAAAGGAAGATCTTAAAACTAAAATTCATGCACTTGAAATTAGTATTGATTGAAAAGTTTTATTTTTCTTTTTAGTTCGCTTAAGGAAATTTTATTTTTGTTAGGAAGTGTAGTTTTTCCTATTTTATTAAGTAATATAAAATTAATTTTCTCATCATTATTTTTTTTGTCGTTTTTCAAGAACGGAATTAATTTTATGATTTCCCCAAACTTTTCATATTTTTTAAAAGTGTAATTCAGGTTATTAAAATTATAAATTTCTAGTAAATCATTCAATACTTTCTTATTACAAACTTTTTTTATTACAGAAAGTTTAGTAGCTAAAATCATTCCTGCTAAAACGGCTTCTCCGTGAGTAATATTTTTTGAATAATTATTTTTTACTTCGATAGCATGAGCAAAGGTATGACCAAAATTTAAAATCATTCTATGATTTTTTTCATCTGTGTCTTTATTTACAAATTGTAATTTAATACTACAACTTTTTTTTATAGCATATATTAATTTCTTTGGATCATGTTGAAGAATATTGTTGGTATTAATTTTTAACCAATCAAAAAACTTTTTATCTTTAATAATTGCATGTTTTAAAATTTCAGCATAACCACAAATCATTTCTTTTTTTTTTAAACTTTTTAAAAAAGATGTATCACACACCACTAGCTTAGGTTGAGCAAACGAACCAATTAAATTTTTTCCATAAATTGAATTTACCCCTGTTTTTCCACCAACAGCAGCATCAACTTGTGATAATAAAGTTGTAGGTAAATTTATATAATTAATTCCCCTTTTGAACACACTAGACACAAAACCAGATAAATCTCCAACAATTCCTCCACCAACACCAATTACTAAATCAGATCTATTGAAATTTTTTGCAAATAATTTATTTAAAAAATAATTAACAGATTTCATAGATTTTGATTTCTCACTCGGACTAAAACTCAATAAAGAAAGTTCATATTTTCTTAAGCTATTAAGTAGGATGCGCTTATATTTTATAGGTACTCCAGAGTCGAAAATAAAAGCAATTTTCTTTACATTAGGACAAATTGATCTAATCTGCATTGGTAAAACTTTAATTATATTTTTTCCTATTAATATCGAATATTTTTCATTTCGATTATTAAATTTAATTTGCTGAATTTTCATAAAGAGCTACTATTTTTTCTGCAACTTCATCTTTTTTTAAAAAGTTACATTTAATTTTAAAGTTTGATTCATTATAGATTTTCTTTCTTTCTAAGTAAATTTTATTAATAGTGCTTTCTAAATTTTCTTTATCTAACAATGGTCTTTTTTTTGTTTTTTTTAATCTATTAATCAAAGATTTTAACTCTAGATCTAACCAAAAACTAACTGAAGAATTACTCACCTCTTTTCTAATTGATTTATTAATGAACGCACCGCCTCCTAGCGCAATTACTAAATTGATTTTTTTTAGTTCCAAAAGTGTGATTTTAGCCTCTATTTTTCTGAAATAATCTTCACCTTTATTTCTAAATATTTCTTTGATCGTGTTTTTTTCTTTTTTTTCAACAAGACTGTCAATGTCAACAAATTTGAGTTTAAGCTTTTTAGCAACAATTTTACCAATAGTTGTTTTGCCAACACCCATCATTCCAGTTAATACAAGGTTTTTTTTCAATAATCTTACCAATTTTAAATTTGATTTATCACAAATATGTCTTATTTTTTCAGTTTAAATATATTTTTTTAACTATGCAACTTAAATACAATCGCAAACAAAGTCTTGGCAGTTCAATAGCACAAATACTGTTAAAGATTGTTATAGTTTTGCTTCTTTTGATCATAGGAATATTTTTAATAGAAAAAATAACTTTCCCAAGCCCAGAACAAAAATTTAAAATTGAAATTACAGATGAAATTAAAAAGCTTAAATAAATATCTAAGCTTTTTTATAATTTTTTTTTCCTCCCAAATTTTATTTGCGGATGACCAAATTGATATCTGGAGCAAAACTAAAAAAGAAAAATCTAAAGACTCTTTAGAAAAAACAGAAAATATTGACACAAACAACAATACCCAAATTACTAACACAGCTGTATTAAACAATAATATTCAAATTGATAACGAAATTTCTGAAGAAACAAAAAATATTAAAATTTTTGGCGTTTTTGATCCAGAAGATAATGATTTTGATTTAAACATGTGGTCTCAAACAGACGCTGATAATGTGAGATCGAGCATGAAAAGGATTAGTAAGATCAAATTATCAAACACTGCAACAAAATTATTTGAAAGTACAATTTTATCCTTTGCTTATCCGCCTAAAGGAATGGAGGAGGAAGAATTTTTAAATTTAAAGATTGATTGGTTAATTGAAAATAAAAGAATAGATTTAATAGAAAAATTTCTTAAACAAAATCAAACTTTTCCAAATAAAAAAAAACTTATTCAATATTTAGTTGATAATAATATTGCTAAAGCAGATATTAAAGAAGGCTGTAGTAAAATAAATTTTTTAGATAAAGATATTAAAGACTCATATCTGGAAAAATTTAAGATTTATTGTCTTGTTTACGATAAAAAAAATAGTGAAGCTCAATTGCAACTAGATATTTTAAGAGAAGAAAAAAAATCTGATAATTTTTTTGACAATAAAATAAATTTTCTTTTAGGCGTTACAGACAAAACTTCCACAAAAATTAGAGAAGATAATTTACTTAATTTTTATCTTTCAAGCGTCACAATTAAAGATTTTAAGTTTGAACCAAAAAAAAGCACTAAAAAAATAATTTGGGAATACCTTAATGCAGCAAATTTAATTAAGTTAGATGACAATCGAGATAAAGAAAAATTGAAAAGTTTAGAAATCGCAGCTAATGAAGATCAATTTGATAAAGATAAGATTTTTGTTATTTACTCAAAAATAACTTTTGATTTGAATAGCTTAATTAAAGCAGAAGATATTTATCAAACATTTGATAACATTGATGCAAGGGCCTTGATTTATCAAAAATATTTATTATCAGATAATGATGAAAATAAAATAAAGTTATTGTTTACTCTTAAAGAATTATTTCAGAAGGACAATTTATTAAATATTTATGTCAAGATGTTAAGTGAGGAACTTAAGAAAATTAATCTTGAAGAAGTTTCGCCTTCTTACATTGATGTAGTCCAAAAAAACATAATTACAGAGGAAGAGTTCAAATTAGGAAAAATTAAATACGACGATAAAATATTACATAGATCAAAATTAATAAGATACTTTCAGAACGAGGTTGATCAAAAAAAAGCACAAAAAGATTTCCTAAAGATTTATAAAAAGATTAAAAAAAATAGAAAATATTTCTTTTCTGCCAAAGACTTAGCTTTAATAGAGTCTTTAGCAAAAGATGGTTTTGAAATACCAAAAGAATTAAATTACAAAGAAATCTCTAAACAATACAATATACCTGACAATCTATTAAAACTTGAAAAAACTAATCAGTCTGCTTTTTTAACACTGAAGTTAGTGGAGATAATTGGTGAAGATGAGGCACATAACCTCGATCCTGAGACTATCTATTTTATAACTCACCTTTTAAATCAAAATAATTTAAGAAAAATTAGAAATGAAATTCTAATTTCGGCACTACCACAAAGATATTAATTACAATATAAATAATCTCATGAAGAGAAATATTATTATTGAACCTGATCCTATTTTAAGAAAAACATGCACACCAATAGAAAAAGTTGACAGTAACGTAAGAAAACTGATGCAAGAAATGCTTGAAACTATGTACGCTGCTCCAGGAATAGGTCTAGCTGCAATTCAAGTTGGAATTTTGAAGAGACTAGTTGTAATTGATATTTCAAAAAATAAAGAAAAAAAAGAACCATTGTTTCTCATAAATCCTGAAATATTAGAGAAATCAGAAAACACTTCAATTTATGAAGAAGGGTGTTTATCTTTGCCAGGACAATTTGCTGAAATTGAAAGACCCGCGGAGTGTTTTTTAAAATATTTAGACTTAAATGGAAATCAGAAAAAATTAAAAGCATCAGGACTGTTATCAACCTGCATCCAACACGAGGTTGATCATCTTAACGGAGTTTTATTTATTGATTATTTATCAAAGCTAAAAAAAGATATGATCATAAAAAAGCTAGTTAAACATAAAAAGGAAATTGAAAAAATAATAGTTTAAATTTAATGTCTTTAAAAATACTTTTCATGGGCACCCCAGTTTTTGCTGTACCAATTTTAAAATCATTATTTGAATCCGAGCATAAATTATTGTCTGTCTATACACAACCACCCAAAAAAAGATCTCGCGGCCAAAAAAAAAAATCATCCCCAATACATGAATTTGCTGAAAAAATAAAAGTTCCAGTTAGATGTCCAGATGATTTAAATACAGAACAGGAATTAAATTTTATTAAAAATTTAAAACCAAATATTGTCATAGTGGTTGCGTTCGGAAAAATAATACCAAAAAAAATTTTAGAATTGCCGAATATTACTTTTATAAATATACATGCATCAATTTTACCTAAATGGAGAGGGGCTGCACCAATACAAAGAGCAATAATGAACATGGATAAAGAAACAGGTATTTCAATTATGAAAATGATTTATGAACTGGACGCAGGTCCTGTAATGAAGACCGTTAAAATTAAGATTACGCCTGAATGCAATTTTGAGACTTTAAGTAAAAAAATTTCTAATATAGCCGCATCAACAATAATTGATTCTTTAATTTTACTAGAAAAAAAAAAAGCAGTATTTACTCCTCAAGATGACTCAAAAGCCTCGTACGCAAAAAAGATTGATAAATCAGAGTCAAAAATAAACTGGAATGAAAATGCATCTAAAATTATTGCAAAAATCAATGCATTACACCCAAATCCAGGCTCTTGGTTTGAGATGAATGGATCTAGAATTAAAGTTCTAGAAGTAAAAGAGGTTAAAAAAAAAGGCAAGCCAGGAGAAATAGTTGACAACGAATTTACCATAGCTTGCAATGATAGTGCGATTCAAGTTCTGAAATTAAAAAAAGAAGGAAAGAACAGCATGGCTGCTTCTGATTATTTGAGAGGAAATAATTTAAAGATTGGAACTATTTTAAATGGAGCATAATTATCAGATATTGATTGAATATGATGGAACTAATTTTGTAGGATGGCAGCGCCAAAAAAATGGAATATCTATTCAAGAAATTTTAGAAAAAAAATTAAAAAAAATTACTAAAGAAAAAATAAAAATTATTGGTGCAGGAAGAACAGATGCAGGAGTTCATGCAAAAAAACAATCTGCTAATTTCTTGTTAAAAAAAAAAATTCATAATCTTCAAGTATTTCTTAATTCAATAAATTTTTTTTTAAAAAGACACTCAATTTCAATTATTTCAATTAAGAAAAAGAATTTAAATTTTCATTCGCGTTTTGACGCTTTAGAAAGAGTGTATGAGTATATTATTACAAATAGAAATAGCTCACTGGCGCTTAATAAAAATAGGTCTTGGCATGTCAAAAAAAAGATAGATATTAAATTGTTAAAAAAAGGAGCAAAAATTTTAACAGGCAAACATGATTTTTCTACCTTCCGAGCATCATCTTGCAGCGCAAAATCACCAATTAAGAAGATCAACTATATTAAAATTATTAAAAAAGATGATAATATTTTCTTAGAATTTAGTTCAAAATCTTTTTTACAGAACCAAGTAAGGTCGATGGTGGGTTGTTTGAAATATTTAGCTTGTAAAAGATTGAATTTTAATGAATTTAAAAAGGTCTTTAAATCAAAAGATAGAAGATTATGTTCACCACCAGCTCCTGCTCATGGGCTTTATCTTAAAAAAGTGAAATATTAATTTACTTGAAGCCATATTTTTTTATAGAATTTAATGAAATAGAGATCAGAGAAATTAAGTTTTCAAAAAAACTTAATTTGTTATATTCATGATTTATTTTCCATATCCAGTAAAAATTTTTAAGTTTGTTGCTTTGTAAAGATCCGTTCCTTATTCTATATTTACAAAGATTTGAATTTAAACGATACGCAAATTTAATTTTTTTTAATATTTTACATTTAAAAAAGTAATCTTCACAAATTTTAGAATTTGTAAATTTAACACCTTTAGAAATATTTCTTCTAACAATCATTGTACTAGTAGCTATTGAAGTATTTTTAATAAATTCGTCAAAAGAAATTTTTTCAGGTGTTATTACGTTTTTTTTTTTTAATCCTATCGTTTCATAATTAGTATAAGTAAAAGAATAATTATTTTTTTTCATAAATTTAATTTGTTTTTTAAGTTTATTTTTTCCCCAAACATCATCTGAGTCAATGAAAGCGATAAAATTTGAATTAGTTTTATTTATCGCAAAATTCCTGCAGTACGCTGCTCCCTTATTTCTTTTTAGCCAAAAAATTTTTACCTTTTTCAGTTTTTCATATTTTTTAATTATACTTTTCGTTTCTTGATTTGAATTATCATCAACAATTATTAATTTCCAATTTGTATATTTTTGATTAATAATACTTTGAACTGTCTCATCAATAAATTCAAAACTATTAAAGTTAGGAAGAATTATATCGACTTCTGTTTTTTTATTCTCCATCTTGAACCTTCGCGAACAATATAACCAACACAATTTTTAGAACCACACTTACAAGGAAAATCTTTGTAATCTTTATCAAAACTAAATCCGTAATCATATGACAATTCTTCTCCTTTTTTAATATCTTTAATAGCATATACCCAAACTTTTAATCCTGTTCCTGCCACTTCACAATTAGGGTTACAAGAATGATTAATCAATCTTGCAGTGTTAAATTTAAAATCTCCATCCAGATCGTATCTTTTATTTAAGTTAAAAAGATAAATAGCTTTTTCATTATCAAATTTTGGATTCTCTTCAGCTTCTCTTCTTGTTATAATTTTGCCTTTATACTCAATTATTTTGGTCCCGTTTTTAATATTTTGATTTGCATATAAGCCACGATTATCGATATTCGATTTTTTAATTTTATATAATTTCACTTGAAATACTCAATCAAGAAAGTTTTATAAATATTAGTTAGCTTTTTAAGATCTGAAATAGCGACACATTCGTCCACTTTGTGCATTGTTTTATTTACGAGCCCAAATTCAAGACAAGGGGAAATTTTTTTAATAAATCTAGCGTCGGAAGTACCACCGGTTGTTGAGAATTTTGGGTTAATTTTAGTAATTTTTTTGATTATTTTCTTTGCTAAATAAATATTTTTTCCTGGTTTGGTTATAAAAGATTCACCGTTAGCTATATATTCAATTTTAAATTTATTTTTACTTTTTTTGCATAAATTTCTTACAACAGAATTAATCTTTTTTTTTAAAGAATTAGCTGTATGAAAATTATTGTATCTAATATTAAATCTAGCTTTAGCTTCACCAGGAATAACGTTGTGTGCTTTATTGTCTACATAAATACCCGTAAATTCTAAATTTGACGGTTGAAAATTTTTATTTCCTCTATCTAGCTTTTTTTCTTTAAGCTTTTTACATATATTCACCAATGTATTAATTGGATTGTTTAACAAATGAGGGTAAGCAACATGACCTTGAATTCCATAAATCTTAATTTTACCAGTGAGACTTCCTCTTCGGCCTATCTTTATCATTTCACCTAATTTTTTAGGATTAGTGGGCTCACCTACAATACAAAAATCTATTTTTTCTTTTTTTCTTTTTAAATAATCGATTACTTTTTTTGTGCCATTTATAGCTAATCCCTCTTCATCTCCAGTTATTAAAAGACTTATTGAGCCATTAAATTTTGATTTCGTTTTTAAAAATTTTTCTATAGCGCTTATAAAGCAAGCTATGGAGCTTTTCATATCATTAGCACCTCTACCTACTAGATGATTATTTATAATTTTCGGTTTAAAAGGATTTACCGTCCATTCTTTTATATTTCCAGGGGGCACAACATCAGTATGACCAGCATAACATATATTAGGTTGCTTGTTACCCAATCTTGCGTACAAATTTTTTATTGGAGCACTTTTTTTGTCTTTGAATTTGAGAATTGTACATTTAAAACCTAATGGTTTAAGTTTTTTAGCTAGATAATTTATTGCACCAGCATCTTTAGGAGTAATACTTGGAAAACTAATAAGCTCTTTTGCTATTTTTAATTCAGTAAAATTTGACATCAATCTCTCAACAAATCATTTATTGATGTTTTACTTCTAGTTTTTTCATCAACTTTTTTTACAATGACAGCACAATAAAGCGATGGTCCATCAGGGTTTTTTTTATTTGGTACTGATCCAGGAACTACCACTGAGTATGGAGGAACTTTTCCATAAGTTATACTTCCTGACTCCCTATCAATAATTTTAGTTGAAGCCCCAATGTAAACACCCATTGAAATAACAGCTCCCTCTTCAACAATAACACCTTCAGCAATTTCTGATCGTGCACCTATAAAACAATTATCTTCAATTATAACTGGACCCGCTTGTAGCGGCTCTAGCACTCCACCTATTCCTGCTCCACCAGAAACATGACAGTTTTTTCCTACTTGAGCGCAGGATCCTACGGAGGCCCATGTGTCAATCATCGTTCCTTCATCTACATAGGCTCCAAGATTAACAAAACATGGCATTAATACCACATTCTTTGCAATAAAAGATCCTTTCCTAACTACCCCATTAGGCACATGCCTGTAACCAGCTTTTTTCCAATTATCCTCATTCCATAAAACTGACTTACCTGGAATTTTATCATACCAAGTAGTGTAAGGTCCTTTTGACATTGTCATTTTACTAATTCTAAAACTAAGTAAAATTGCTTTTTTAACCCATTGGTTCACATTCCAAGAATTATTATTTTTATTAGCAACTCTTACAACACCTTTATCGGTTAGTTCAATTGTTTCGTTAATGGCATCCAGTATCTTTTTATCAGACTTTTCCGAAATATTTTGTTTGTCATCAAAAGCTTGATTTATAATTTTTTCTAATTCATCTATTTTCATTTATCTCCTTTAAAAAGTTTGCAAGTTTATCAGTTTTATAATTTATATACTCGGCATCTGAAAATTTAGCTGCCCAAGGTTCATTATTTTTTATCCAAACAGTTTTCATTCCTAATTCGTGTGCTGGTTTTAAATTTCTAGCAATATCTTCGAAGAATATACAATATTGTGGCTCAATTTTGTAATTTTCTACAATTTTTTTATAAGGCTCTTTCGACGGCTTTGGTATAAATTCTGAGTCTCTAATATCAAAAATTCCGTCAAAAAGCTTGTCAATTCCAATTCTTTTTGTAACATTTTTGGCGTGTGCTCTAGAGCCGTTGGTGAATATAATTTTTTTACCTTCTAATTTTTTTATTTCATTCTCTAAAAACTTATCTTTTTTTAGAAAATTTAAGTCTACATCGTGAACGAATTCTAAAAATTCGTCTGCATCAATTTTATGATTCTTAATCATACCATTAAGAGTAGTGTTGTATTCTTGAAAATAATTTTTTTGTATTTTTCTTGCCTCTAATTGATCAATTTTAAGTTTATCAGAGATAAATTTTGTCATTTTTTTATCTACTTGTTCAAAGACTTTAGTAGCCCCATCATAAAGTGTATTATCAAGGTCAAATAACCAGTATCTGATTTTTTTTAAATCTTTCATTGTCTTATGAGTGTCCCAGCTCCTTTATCAGAAAATATTTCATGAAGAATTGAATGCGGTTTTCTCCCATCAAGTATAACTACACCTCTCACCCCGTTTTCAACTGCATCAACACAATTTTTAATTTTAGGTATCATACCTCCTTGAACTACTTTCCATTCAATTAAATTTTTTAAATCGTAAGGTTTTATTTCAGAAATCAATTTTTTTCTATCATCGTAAACACCCTCAACATTAGTCATCAATAACAATCTTCTCGATTTAAGTCCTTTTGCTATTGCATTGGCTGCAGTATCTCCATTTATATTATAGACCTGTTTATTTTTATCTAATCCAAGAGGGGCGACTACAGGTATTTGATTACCTTCAATCATTTCTTCAATTAAATTTATTTTTATTTCATTTGGTATTCCAACGAAACCAAGCTCTTTTTTTTCAGGTATCACAAATATAATGTTATTAGTTTTAGTATTAATTGATATTGCATTAGAACCTTTGCTATTTAAAGTACTTACAATATCCTTATTGAAATCAATTAAAACTTCTTCGACTATTTTAATAACCCTTTCATCAGTTACTCTTAAACCATTTATAAAATCCGTTTGTATATTTTTTTTATCTAATTCTCTCTTTATTCTCGGACCACCACCATGAACAACAACAACAGACAGACCTAATTTATTTAATATGTTGATATCTTCAATAAAATTATTAAAAATTTTTCTTTCTATTAAAACATTACCTCCGTATTTAATTACTATTTTTTCATTCTTATACTTTTGGATGTATTTAGGTACATCTTTTAGATCAGGCGCATCTTTAGGCCAAATTTTTTTTATTTCTTCCAAAGAAATTTCTTTTGACATTAAATTAATTTGTTTTCACTTTTGTCTGTTTCATTATTACCCATTGCTGAGCGATTGTAAGAATATTATTAATTGTCCAGTAAACTACCAGTCCTGATGGAAATGAGGCTAAAATGATAGTCAAAAAAAGTGGAAAAAAAGCAAAAATTTTTGCTTGGACTGGATCTGTAGGAGCAGGGTTTAGTTTTTGCTGTACCCACATTGAAACACCCATTAGTATTGGCCAAATTCCAATTATTAAAAAACTTGGTGGGTCCCAAGGAATTAAGCCAAATAGATTAAATAAAGAAGTAGGATCTTTGTCTGATAAATCTTTTATCCAACCAAAAAAAGGCTGATGCCTCATTTCTAAAGAAATGAATAGCATTTTATAAATTGCAAAAAAGAACGGTATTTGTATTAGGACTGGTAAACAGCCAGAGGCTGGATTGATCTTCTCTTTTCTGTAAAGAGCCATCATTTCTTGCTGCAGTTTTACCTTGTCCTCTTTATGTAATTCTTTTAATCTCATCATTTCTGGCTGAACCGCTTTCATTTTTGCCATTGATCTAAATGAGTAATTTGCCAGTGGAAAGAAAATCAGCCTAATTCCAATCGTAATAATAACTATAGCAATTCCAAAATTTCCTGAATATTTAAATAAATAATCTATTATAAAAAATAGAGGTTTTGTAAAAAAGTAGAACCATCCCCAATCTATTACTAAATCAAATTTTTTAATATTTTCTTTAGTAGCGTAGGCATCGATAGTTTCAACTTCTTTTGCAGCAACAAATAATTTTAAATCATTTGAGTTGCTAGAAGACGCACCGATTGTGGTTGGTTTATTCAAAATATAATTAGCCTTAAAAGAGTCTCGATATAAAAAAGATGACTTAAAATTTTCTCCTTCTTTAGGCACCAAAGCCATCACCCAATATTTATCTGTTATACCTAACCATCCTTCATTAGCTTCTCTAACAATTTTTTTCTCTTCAATATCATCGTAATCGTCTTCTTTAAGTTCTTCATCGAATACACCAATAAATCCCTCGTGAGATATATAAAAATTCTGGATATCATCAGGAATTTTATTTCTTGTTAATTGTGCATATGGATATAAATCAATACTACTATTTGTGTTATTTTGGACTTGTTGTGTAATTTTAAATAAGTATTTATCATCCAATTCAATTTTCCTTTTAAAAATTATTCCTTCTTTATTGTCCCAAATTAAATTTATAGGCTGACTTTCAGTTAAAATATTATTTCCAACAATTTCCCAAGTTGAATTTCTGGTTGGTACTTTTATTTTATTATTTATACTAGTCCAGCCAGTTTCTGCATAAAATCCATCTAATGTTTCTGCAGGATTTAAAAATTCAACATTTTTGTTATTTTCTAAATTCTGTTTATGTTTTTTAAATGAAATATCATCTATTAGGCCACCTTTTAAAGAAATTGATCCTACTATACTTTTGTTTTCAATCTTAATTCTTTTAGATTTATTAATAGCATCAACTCTAGATATGGTTTTATCTTTTACATTTTGATTTATATTAGGAGTAATATTATTTTCGGTAACTTTTTCTTCTTGTTGTTGTGGCAAAGCCTTTTCTGTTTGCTGAGGCGTCTCAAAAAAAGCAGCCCAAAAAAGCAAAACTGACATTGATAATGCTATAGCTATAAATACATTTTTGTTGTCCATTTATTTTTCTCTTCTAATTTTTTTTTCCTTAGGTACCAAGTCTAGTCCTGATCCACCACCCAAAGATTTAATGGGATGGCAACTTAAAATTCTTTTAAAACCTAATGTAGAACCCTTTATTAATCCAAAAGTATTAAGTGACTCCTTATAATATTCAGAACAAGTAGGTAGATATCTACATCTACAACCTAGTAGAGGAGAAATAAAATATTTATAGAAATTAATTAAACAAATATTTAAAAATATAATTATTCTAGACATTTATTTTATTTTATTAAAGCAGTTCATCATTTCTGGCAAAAGAATATTTTGTTTTGTATTATAAGCTTTTGATTTACCAAAAACTATATAAGTATAATCTTTACTAATTGCACCCCTTTTTTTTAGCAATTTATGGACGATAGCTTTCAATTTTCTTCTAATTCTGTTTCTTTTAACAGCGTTACCAATTTTTTTTTTCATAACAAAACTAATCAATAAGTCCGATTTATTTTTTGGTTTGTAAAAATTTTTAGCAGCAAAAAGTGAGAAATAATCTGTATGAAGTTTTTTTTGTTTAAGCACTTTTTTAAACTGGTTGCTTTTTTTTAAACTCTCAAGCCTAACCATCAATCAAATTATGTTGATATTGTTTTTCGACCTTTAGCTCTTCTTCTAGCTATAAGTTGTCTTCCAGTCTTAGTAGCCATTCTTGCTCTGAAACCGTGCCTTCTTTTTCTTACTAGATTACTTGGTTGATATGTCCTTTTCATAAATATTTAAAGGTATATATTTTAATTGTTGTCTATTGTACAGGTAAATAATGAGCAAAAAGTTAAAATTTTTTTTCGGAGTCTCTTATATAATAATATTAGTTTTATTTCTTTATTTCATTTTTTCTCAAGTAGAAATTAGTAAATTGAATGACTTCTTATATTATAAAGAAATTCAAATTAAATTAGAAAATTATATCGGAAGTGATTTATTTTTTAATTTAGTGTTATTTTTTATTTTTTCTGTAATATGGATTTTGTTACTCGGATTCGGCTCTCCTTTATTGATAGTTTCTGGAATATTATTTGGAAAATGGATTGGAACTTTGGTTTCAGTTATTTCAATTTCTATAGGGGCTTTACTACTTTATATTTTAGCAAGTTTTTTCTTTACAGATTTAATTTACCAAAAAATAGAAAAAAGGTTTTCAAAATATATTGAATTATTCAAAAGGAACGAATTTTATTATTTCTTTGTATACAGATTTGTGGGTGGCTTAGGAGTTCCCTTTTTTTTACAAAATATTTTACCTGTTATCTTCAATATGAAAAAATCAAATTATTTTTTTTCAAGTTTTTTAGGATTTATACCAAGTTTTTTTATTCTCAATACAATTGGTTCAGGTTTAAACATTTACATTAAACAAGCAGAAAATTTTAATTTTATAAATTTAATATTAACTAAAGAAATTTACTTACCAATAGCCTTCTTTATAATGATAGTATGCGTCTCTACGATTATTAAAAAGAAGATTTTTTATGATAAATAGAATTAAGAATTTTATTAGTAAAGGTTGTATTCGTGAGTGATAAAATTTTTTGGATAATTTGGTTAATTTTAGTAATTTTATGGAATTACGGATTTCCAGAAGCAACTCCTTTTCAGGATGTTATAGTTGCCGTAATTTTGTCCCTATTGTTTATAATTATTAAATTAATGAGATTAAGATACTTGCATAAAATCAATTCAAGAAGTAAAAATAAGAACTAATGAAGGAGCGCTTTATATGGGAATACACTATGATTATAAATCTACACGCGGTGACAAAGCGATGAAAAAAGAAGCAAAGCGCAAAGCTAGAATTGAACAAAGAAGAGCTAAACGCTCTAGTAATGTAAATAAAACTTCTGATGAAAATAAAATGCACGATATAGACAGACCCATCACCTTAGAGGATTTAACAAACCCAGATAACAACTAATTTTAATATGAAGTCTTTTGTAAAGAAAGATTTTTTATTAAAAATTCGCGAAGAGTCATTAAAAAAAAATTTAAAAAAAAGAAGAAAAAATAAAAACAAAAAGAAAACAAATGTCAGTTTTATCAGACAAATGGATTAGAAAAGCTGCTAAAAAGGGGATGATCAAACCTTTTGTCAGCAAACAAGTTCGCAAAGGGAAAATATCATTTGGTCTTTCGTCGTACGGCTACGATGCGAGGGTTTCAAATGAATTCAAAATTTTTACAAACGTAAATTCTGGGATCGTAGATCCTAAAATATTTAAAAAAGAAAGCTTCGTAACAAAAATTGGAAAAGAATGTATAATTCCTCCAAATTCTTTTGCTTTAGCAAGAACTATGGAATATTTTAAGATACCAGAGGATGTGTTAGTTATATGTTTAGGAAAATCAACTTATGCTAGGTGTGGGATAATTGTTAATGTAACGCCATTAGAACCTGGCTGGGAAGGCCATGTAACATTAGAGTTTTCTAACACCACACCTTTACCAGCAAAAATTTATGCAAATGAAGGGGTAGCACAATTTGTATTTATCAAAGGTAATGAAAAACCAGATGTTTCATATGCTAAGCGAAAAGGCAAGTACATGAAACAAAAGGGTGTTACGCTTCCAAAAATTTAAATCCTTAATGCAAAAATTATTGATCAATGGTAAAAGAGAGTTATCGGGTTCGATTAAAATTTCTGGCTCAAAAAATGCTTCCTTACCAATTTTAGCTGCAACAATTTTATGTGATAAAGTAAAATTGAAAAATGTCCCGTTAGTTAAAGATATTTTCACAATGCTAGAACTTTTGAGATTTATTGGTTTATCTGCAACTATTCAAAAAAAAAATGGCATAATTCAAGTTATATGTAATAAAAAAAATATAAAAACGCTTGCACCTTATAATTTGGTAAAAACTATGAGAGCAGGAGTTCTTGTTCTGGGGCCACTTGTAGCTAAATACAAAAAAGCAAAAATTTCTTTACCCGGAGGATGTGCGATTGGCACTAGACCAGTTAACCTCCACCTTTTTGCGTTAAAGAAACTAGGAGCGAAAATTAAAATTAAAAATGGATACATTGTTGCCGAGGCAAAAAATGGATTACGTGGAGCAGAAATAAAATTTCCAAGCATTTCAGTTGGAGCAACAGAAAATGCCATACTTGCAGCATTTAATGCGAAAGGCAAAACAGTGCTCAAAAATTGTGCGATAGAACCTGAGGTAAAAGATTTAATTAAATTTTTGAATAATTTAGGTGGTAAAATACTCATTAAAGATAGAAAAATTTCAATAGCTGGCAGCTCAAAAAATCTAAAAAAAAATATAACTCATGAAATTATTTTCGATAGAATTGAACTCGGAACATATATGATAGCGGCTGCACTAGTCGGAAAAAGGATTATACTGAATAAAATAGATCCAAAAATTGTTAAAAAAGAAATTGAAATTTTAAAAAAAATGGGTGTTAAACTTAAATCAAATAAAACAAGTATTGAGATTTTAAAAAGTGTAGAAATTAAAAAAATTAATGTTGAAACAAAACCATATCCTGGCTTTCCAACTGACCTTCAAGCCCAACTAATGGTGTTGATGATTAAAGCAAAAGGAAAATCAAAAATTAAAGAAAACATTTTTGAAAACAGATTCATGCACGTACCAGAGCTTAAAAGAATGGGAGCAAATATAGAAATAAAAAATAAAACAGCAATTATTAGCGGACCATCAAAGCTGACTGGGGCTGAAGTTATGGCTACGGATTTAAGAGCATCGGTAAGCCTGGTCCTAGCTGGTTTAGTAGCAGACAACAGGACTATAATTAATAGAATATATCACCTTGAAAGAGGCTATGAATTATTAGAAAAAAAATTGAAAAATTGCAAAGCACGTATTAAAAGAATTTAAAGTGAAAGCTAAAAATTTAAAACTTGTAGCTAAAACTGATGAAGACTTAAGAGTTATCTCAGCTCACCTTCAGGACTCTATTGTTACAACGAGCAATATCGCAAATCTAAAGAAAAATAAAATTTTTTTGATGCAACTAAATCGATTCATGTGGGAGGATGTAGAAAAAGGGGTTTTTCGCAAGAACAAAAGAATTAGAACTATTCTTAAATTTGATAATATTATAGAAGTTAACTCAAAAAATATTAACCAAAAGACACAAGATAAATTTTTAGATTTTCTTGCTATTGAAAGTAAGCAAATGCCTGATAAGAACTATGAGATGAAAATAATTTTCTCGGGTGACTCAGTTATTAGAATAGTCGCTGAAGTCATCGAAGTTACTTTAGATGATCAAGGAGATCCGTGGGATACTAAAAATAAACCTAAACACAGGGATTTATGATTTTGAAATACTTAAATGGTAATCAGAGAAACTTTGAAAATAGATTGAGATTAATCTTGCGCAGTAGAAAATTTATTCAAAAAGATGTTTCAAAGTCTGTAAAAAATATAATTAACAGTGTTAAAAAAGAGGGTGATAAATCATTAATTAAATTTGAAAAAAAATTTTCAAATATAAAAATCAAAAATAATAGATTAAAATTTACCAATAAAGAAATTGGTTTAATTTCAAAAAAGATTGATCAAAGATTAAAAAAATCAATTGATACAGCTTATTCAAGAATAAAAAGATTTCACCTAAAGCAAAAACCAAATCCATATATGTTAAAAGATAAATATAAAAATGAACTTATTTACAAGTATTCCCCTATTTCAAGTGTTGGCATATATGTTCCAGGAGGAATAGCTAGTTATCCAAGTACTGTTCTAATGAATTGTATTCCGGCAATTGTTGCTGGTGTCAAAAATATTTTTTTAACTACTCCTGCTTTAGGAAAAAATGTTAACCCTGCAATTATTTATGCTGCAAAAAAATGTGGTGTAAAACAAATTTATAAAGTGGGAGGAGCTCACTCAATAGCAGCTTTAGCTTACGGCACAAAATCTTTTACTAAAGTAGATAAGATTGTTGGCCCAGGCAACGCTTATGTTGCTGCAGCAAAAAAAGAGGTATTCGGTGAGGTGGGAATAGACATGATTGCTGGTCCATCTGAAGTAAGCATTATTGCAGATAAAAATTCTAATCCTAGATGGATAGCCTCAGATATGATAGCGCAGGCTGAGCACGATATTTTTGCACAATCTATATTAATTTCTAACGATTTAAACCTTATTAAAGAAGTTAACTTTTGCATCTTAAAACAATTAAAAGAAATTCCAAAACGTGTCATTGCTTCAAAAAGCTTAAAAAATTATGGATTAGCTATCTATGCAAAAAAGATAAAAACAATTTTAAAAATTGTTAATGAGATAGCACCTGAACATTTAGAAATTAACTTTAAAAATTACAGATCGATTTTGAAGGGTGTAGAAAATGCAGGTTCAATTTTTTTGGGCAAATATTCTCCAGAAGCAATAGGCGATTACCTGGCTGGACCTAACCATGTGTTACCTACTTCAGGAACAGCTAAATTTTCCTCTGGTTTGTCTGTTAATGATTTTTTAAAGCGTCATTCAGTAATAAAAATAACAAAAACAGGTATTGAAAGATTGGGTGCTTCGGTTATAAATCTAGCACAACATGAAGATTTAGATGGACATGCTAATTCTATCAAAATTAGGTTAAACGAGGAAAAATAATTGGCTAAACAAGAAACTTTAGAATTTAAAGGTAAGGTAACAGAATTATTACCTAACGCAATGTTTAGAGTTAAACTTGAAAATAACCATGAAATATTAGCTCACACTGCTGGAAAATTAAGAAAGAATAGAATAAGAGTTTTAGCAGGTGATAATGTCATGGTTGAAATGACACCGTACGATTTAACCAAAGGCAGAATCACCTTTAGGTTTTAGGCCTTGTAGCTCAGTAGTAGAGCAGTACCCTGAAAAGGTATGTGTCGTAAGTGCGATTCTTACCAAGGCCACCACCAATCAACAATTATTTAACGTGTAGAAAAATACAACCGAGCTTTGCTCCACTGTAGTACTCACCTCGTGTTTGTTTTTTCAATTTCTTTATTAAGTTCATCAAAATATTTCATGTTTTGTAATAACATCTGTTTTTCTTTACTAGTTAACTGACAATTAGTACTTTTAGCTTTCTTGAGATCTTTCTCCATCTCTTTTCTTACAAATTTATTTTCTTTCTTAATTATTCTAATTTTATCCTCTTTATTATCAGACTCTTTGTATATTTTAGTTTTTCTAATATCTTGAAATTCGTTATTAAAAGTCCAATAATTTTCACAAATCATATTCTCTTGATCATTTTTCGAATTTTCATCACGTAAAGTTGAAACTTGATTAAAAACTGTTGAAAATTTAAGTGGTAAAGTTTTATAGAAATTTGGAAAATTAAATATAAGAACAATTAGCCAAAAAATAAAATTTAAAATTAGTAGATAATTAACATATGGTTTTAACAAAAATATAAAAAAAGCTAGAGTAAATAAAAAACCCAAAAAAAGATTTTTGAGCTGATCTTGATCAAATTGTTGATCTATTTCACTAAAATAGATTAATAGCATTACTGGAATAACAGCTAAGATTAATACAAGAGCAACATTCACCTCACCATCGTTATCAATCCAATTAGCAATTTTAGAACCAAAAATTTTAGAAAATAGGTACAAAAAATAATTCATTTTATTAATTCCTCATTTTCCATAATTTATTATCTTCTTAAAAATATAAATCTTATCCATAATAGTAGATTTCTTAAGTTTAAAAAGCTAGTCATTGCAGCAACAATATAAGTAAAAGCACAAACTCTTAAAATTGACTTACAAGATTGATGATATTCCTTAGGGATTTTTTTCTCAATAATTGGCATAGCTCTGTTAAAGCTGGCATCCAGCTCGACGTTTAAGGTCACGATGTGAGTTAACATCTCTATCAAAGTTGCAATTAGGATGATGATTATACATAATCTTATCAATGGGAAAGATTGTGTGGCTACAATTGCTGGTATTCCAATATACATCAATAAATTTCCAATTTTTGAAATCCATCTAGTTTTCTGAATTATCGAGTGTCTCCTTCTCAAAGGTTCATAATTTTCTGCATCTTGAATTGCATGTCCAATCTCGTGGCAAACAACTGTTATGCTTGTTAAACTCTTTCTATTTAAACGTTCAGATTTAACTCCTACTTTTTTATTAATGACGTCGTAGTGATCACCAATTTTATCATCTCCAAGAATAGAAACGTTTGTTATATCTTTTTCTTTTAGTACTTGATTGCCAAACTCTGAACCTGTGAAAGGCATATTCGGTAACTCATCATCATGTTTTCCTAGTGTGTAGTTCACCCAAAGTGTTGGAACAAAATATATGAAAAGGGTTATGAGAAGATAAATCATGTTTTAGTATACTAAATTCCTGACTCTCTGTGGACTCAGTCGAAGGCTTTTTTTGATGTATTTTTCAAAAAAAAATATATAGTTTAAGCGGTTTTCAGAGTAGAGCAGTACCCTGAAAAGGTATGTGTCGTAAGTGCGATTCTTACCAAGGCCACCACCAAGTAAAAATTTGATGAATAAAATAAAATCCGACATAGAAATAGCAAGAGCGGCTAAAATTAAGCCAATTGGTGATGTACTTGCGAAATCTAGTATTCCTGATGATCCTTTTGCCTTCAGTCCTATGGGACGTCACATAGCAAAACTTAATTTAGAATATATTTCCACATTAAAAGAAAAAAAAAGTAATTTAATTTTGGTTACAGCAATAACTCCAACTCCTGCTGGGGAGGGAAAAACAACAACTTCTGTTGGCCTAAGCGATGGTTTAAATAAAATTGGCAAACAATCCGTAGTTTGTTTAAGAGAACCAAGTTTGGGGCCTTCATTTGGAATGAAGGGCGGAGCAGCAGGTGGTGGTTATGCTCAAGTTATCCCAATGGAGCAGATCAACTTACATTTCACTGGTGACTTTCACGCAATAACTTCAGCTCATAATTTACTTTCAGCCTTAATAGATAACCACATTTATTGGGGAAATAAATTAAACATAGATCCTAAAAATATAGTTTGGAAACGAGTAGTAGATTTAAATGACCGCGCTCTTAGAAAGATAGAAATTAACTTGGAAAAATTAAAAGCCAACACTCCTAGAAACGATAGCTTTGATATCACTGTCGCCTCAGAAGTTATGGCAATTTTCTGTTTATCAAATAGCATACAAGATTTAGAAGAAAAAATAGGAAATATTACTGTTGCCTATACAAAAGATAAAAAACCTGTTTATGCAAAAGATTTAAAAGCTCAAGGACCAATGACAGTATTGCTTAAAGAAGCTGTTAGGCCGAATGTTGTACAAACACTTGAAAATAATTTAGCTATTATTCATGGTGGACCATTTGCAAATATCGCTCACGGATGCAATTCAATTCTTGCAACAAAAACTGCTTTAAAATTATCCGAATATGTTGTTACAGAAGCTGGTTTTGGTGCCGACCTTGGTGCAGAAAAGTTTTTAAATATTAAATGTCGTAAAGCAGGAATTCAACCTAGTTGTGTAGTTCTTGTTGCAACAATAAGAGCTTTAAAAATGCATGGCGGAGTAGATAAAGATGATCTTAAAGTAGAAAATCTAGAGGCACTTAAAAAAGGCCTTCCTAATCTTGAAAGACATATTGAAAATATTAAAAAATTTGGTTTAGATGCAGTTGTAGCAATCAATCATTTTATTACTGATACTGACAACGAAGTTAAAACTATTCAAGACCATTGTTCAAAACTTGGAGTTAAAGCAAGTCTCTGTACGCATTGGGCAGACGGTGGAAATGGAACTAAAGATTTGGCTAATAATGTAGTTGAATTATGCAAGAAGAGTGACAAAAGTAAATTTAAATATTTGTATTCTGATGAAACTCCAATTTTGGAAAAGATAGAAAAAATCGCAAAAGAAATTTATAAAGCCAAAGGAGTCGAGGTAGATGAGAAAACTAAGGAACAAGTTAAAAAAATAGAGCAGGCTGGATTTAAAAAATTTCCAGTTTGTATTGCAAAAACACAATATAGCTTTTCTACAGATCCAAAATTAAAAGGAGCTCCAACAGGTCATACGTTGTCTATTAGAGAAGTAAGATTATCTAGCGGAGCAGAATTTTTAGTTGTTGTTTGCGGATCTATAATGACTATGCCAGGTCTTCCAAGAGTACCAGCTGCTGATAACATTAAATTAAATAAAAAAGGTGAGATCGAAGGTTTATTTTAGATTACTTTTTTTTATATTTTGCAGCTTCTTCTGATCCACCTGTTGCACTTCCTTTACTGTAAGAGTGGGCACCCATTCCAGCAAGTTGTCCATTTTGAACAATTAAATAAGGATCTCTTATTGGTTTTTTATCGAAAAAACATTCGAGAATTTCTCTAACACCTGCAGCATACCTGTATTGAGCTGATAAAGAAGTTCCAGAAGTGTGTGGTGTCATTCCGTGATTAGGCATTGATCTCCAAGCATGATCATTTGGTGCTGGCTGAGGAAACCAAACATCCCCAGCATACCCACTTAATTGACCTGACTTAAGAGCTTTAGCAATAGCCTCTCTATTACAAATTTTTCCTCTAGCTGTATTTACAATATATGCGCCTTTTTTCATTTTGCTAATTAACTTATCGTCAAACAAATTTTCAGTTTCAGGATGAAGAGGACAGTTAATTGTCACAACGTCACAGACTTTAACTAAAGATTCTACTGAGTTATGAAATGTAAGATTTAATTCTTTTTCAACAGAATCTGGCAATTTGTGTCTATCGAAATAATGTAGGTGAACATCAAATGGTTTCATTTTTCTTAATGCGTCTAAACCAATACGTCCAGCAGCAACTGTTCCAATATGCATACCTTCAACATCATAAGATCTTTGAACTGCATCAGCAATATTCCAGCCACCATCTTTTACAATTGCATGTTGATTATGATAATCTCTTACTAAAGATAAAATCATCATGACAATGTGCTCTGCAACTGATCTTGAATTGCAATATGTAACCTCAACTACATCTATTTTATTATCCATTGCTGCTTGCAAATCAACATGATCAGATCCAATACCAGCTGTTATTGCCATCTTTAAATTTTTTGCTGACTCAATTTTTTCTCTTGTTAAGTAGTAAGGCCAAAAAGGTTGTGAGATTACAATATCTGCATCTATTAGCTCCTTATCAGCTTTACACCCTTTTGCATCTTTGTCTGATGTTACAACCAGAGTATGTCCATTTGACTCCAAAAATTTTCTTAACCCCAACTCTCCAGAAACGCAGCCAAGTAACTCTCCAGGCTTGAAATCTATTCCTTTTGGACTAGGCAAGGTCATTCCATCAGGGTATTTATCTAATTTAGGTAAGCTAGATAGTGGGTAGTTTTTTGGCATCCCACCTTTTGGATCATCGTATAAAACGCAGAGTATTTTCATTTTTTTTTACTTAGATTTGACTATTTACAAAGGCTAAAGTCAAATCATTCCTTAATTGATTTTTCTGGACACTCGGCAGGTTTCATTGATATATCCCAAAATATATGAATTTTTCTTTAGAAATAACTATGAAAACTGATCTTTCAGTTTTACCGAAATTAAAAGACGTTTATATTACCATGCTTCCAGGTGACGATTACAAAGAGGTAGCTAAAAAAGCAAAAGAATTGGTTCAATCCGGGTTTAATCCCATTCCTCATTTTCCGGCAAGATCGATAAAGAATAAAGATGAGCTTAAAAGTTATGTAAATATGTGTAAAGATTTTGGTGTAAAACAAGCTTTAGTAATCGGAGGAAGCGCAGAACCAATAGGTGATTACCACTGCTCGTTGCAAATTCTAGAGACTGGATTATTTAAGGGGATGAAAATAGGAATTGCTGGACACCCGGACGGGTCCCCTGATATATCGGATTCAGTTTTAGAAAAAGCTATGAAAGATAAAATGCCTTTTGCAGATTATATTGTTACTCAGTGGCTACTCGATCCAAAACCGATTAATAATTTTATTTCTAAACAATCTTTACCAGTTCATGTGGGAATTACTGGGCCTTTAAAAATAAGCAGTTTAATAAAGTTTGCTAGTATTGTTGGTGCAAAAAATTCTCTTAATTTTATTAAATCTAATGCCACAAAAGCTGTAGATTTATTGACACCTAAAGATCCAAACGACTTAATTGAAAATTTAAAATTTTCCACTCAAAATTTTCATATTTATACTTTTGGCGGGTTAAAGGAAACAAACAAGTGGTTAGAAAAAAATAATTATGCCTAAAAAAAATAAAAAATCAAAAAAAGTTAAAAAGAATAAAAAATTTAAACTAATATCTTTTAAGCCAGAAAAGGTAGACTACAGTAAAGTTAAACATGAAATTTCTGTTGATCAATCTGACAGGCAGGTTCCGTACAACTTAAGACAAAGTGGGCCAACAAAAGTTGAGTTACTAATTTCTACAAGAGTGAGAAAATCTCCATACTGGCATTTATCGATGCAGGCAGGATGTTGGAGAGCCACGGTTTATAATCGAATTTATCATCCTAGGGGTTATGTGAGACCGGAAAAGGGTGGAGCGATGGTCGAATACCAAGCTATAAAAAAACACGTTACTATGTGGAATGTAGCAGTTGAAAGACAAATAAGAGTCAAAGGACCAGATGCAGAAAAGTTTACCGATTACGTAATCACAAGAGATGCTACTAAAATTTCAACAATGAGAGGACGATATGTAATTCTTTGTAATTATAAAGGGGGTGTTTTAAATGACCCAGTTTTAATGAGAGTTGCCGATGATGAATTTTGGTTTAGTCTTTCAGACTCTGACATTGGATTATATTTACAAGGTGTTAATGCTGATAAAAGATTTAATGTAGAAATAGATGAAATCGATGCTTGTCCGGTTCAAATTCAAGGTCCAAAGTCTAAAGCTTTAATGAACGATTTAATTGGTGATCAAGTTGATCTTGATAATATGCCTTTTTACGGCTTAGCAGAAGCAAAAGTTGGAGGGAGAAGTTGTGTAATATCTCAATCAGGTTTTTCAGGAGAAGCTGGATATGAAATTTATTTAAGAAACGCAACATTATATGCAGAAGATATGTGGAATGCGGTTCTAAAGGCAGGAAAAAAACATAAGTTGATGGTTATAGCGCCAGCCCATCACAGAAGAATTCAAGCAGGGATACTTTCATGGGGTCAAGACATGGATCATGAACATAATCCTTTTCAGTGTAATTTAGGTTACCAAGTATCTTTGTCGGGCAAAGGCGAATGGAATAAAGAAGCAGACTATGTTGGCAAAGAAGCATTAGAAAAAATGAAGCAACAAATAAAAAATGGGGAGAAACCTTATAAACTTCAATTAGTTGGTATGGAACTAGGTGGAAAACCTATTGAAGATTATGCAAATGATTTTTATCTAATATCGCATGCTAATGGTGGAAAGCCTGTGGGTTATATTACTTCTCCTTGGTATCATCCGGAAAAAGGCACTAACATTGCTATGGGCTATGTCCCGTTCGAGGGAAATTTAAACAGCAATGGTTTTCCAATAGGAAACTTTGGTAAAAAGTATAAAGTTCATTTGCCAAAAAAATATTCTAATAAACCAGTTGATGCAGTTGTGGTACCAATACCATTTACTCAATCGTTTAATGCGAACACACGAGAAGTTAAAAAATAGATTATATTGAGAGGCTTAATTCATTAATGAGTCAAAATGAATTTTATAAACTATTTAAACCACAACTAACTCCTAAGAAAATGTTAGAGTTAGGGGTTTTTGGAGGATCATATTTCTCAGACGGTAGCATAAAAGAATTTCCGAAGTTCTGGTTTACTAAAGCAAAACTTAGCAAAACATTTGATGTAGAACTTAATCGTTTTAAAATTGAGTCAGGCTTATCTAGAAAAGAATGGATTAGCAAAGGTTGGATTTTTAAAGAGGATCCTCTTGGATGGTTTCAATGGTATTGTAGATTTAAAAATGGACGTAGGCTTCCTTCTATTGATGAAGTGCAAATTAAAAGATGGAAAGCTTTTGGAGATAGGCACGGACCTGCAGTTAAAAAGAATTGTGAACCTGGGGATTTGCAATGTAGAAGAAGACAAAGACAGGCACTTTTACAATGGGCATATAATCCAATATTTTGAATTAAATTGAACCACAGCAATGTTTATATTTTTTTCCAGAACCGCAAGGGCACTTTTCGTTTCTTCCAATCTTTTTATTTTCAGTAATTTCCTCTGTTTGTTTTTTCTCATTTTGTTTTTCACTAGAAATTACAATATTTAGATTTATTAGAAATTTAATGATATCTACTTTAATTTTCTCTAGCAATCCCTCAAAAAGCATAAAAGCTTCTTTTTTAAACTCAGATAATGGATCCTTTTGCCCGTAAGATCTTAAACCAATCACTTGTCTAAGTTGCTCTAAGTATTGCAAATGAGATCGCCAAGAAAAGTCAATTACCTGTAAAAATATTCTTTTTTCTAAATTCTCATTTTCTTTTTGACCAACAATATTTACTCTATCTTTTTTCTTAGAGGAGTAAAGGTCTTGAATCTTCTTTGAAAAATTTTCATCATTTAGCAATGAAATAGAGACAAGCTCTTTATCACTTATTACATTTCCAATAATATTTTTTATAGATGTTAAATAGCTTTTTTCATCATGTGATTTTTGATAATTGCTTTTTAATAAACATAATTTTGGAATTATCTCGTTTAAAAAATCTTGCAAAATTTCATCAACATTAACATTTTTCAATATTTTTAGTCTTTGTGAAAAAATCACTCTCCGTTGGTCATTCATAACATCGTCAAATTTTATTAGTGTTTTTCGAATGTCGAAATTCCTGGTCTCGACTTTTTTTTGCGCTCTTTCCATTGCTTTATTTATCCAAGGGTGATCAATAGATTCATTTTGTTTCAGACCAAGTTTTTTTAGCATACCGTCAATAGAATCTCCCCCAAAAATTCTCATTAATTCATCTTGTAAACTAATAAAAAAGATCGAACTTCCAGGGTCTCCTTGTCTTCCTGCTCTTCCTCTTAATTGATTGTCAATTCTCCTACTTTCATGTCTCTCAGTTCCAATTATAACCAGACCTCCGTTTTGCTTTACCTTTAATTCATCTTCTTTTAATTTCTCTGTTTTTATATTTTTATCATTAATGAAATCTTTATTTCCTCCCAATTTAATATCTGTTCCACGACCAGCCATATTAGTTGCAATGGTTACCGCATTACTTTGTCCAGCTTCAGCAATAATTCTAGCTTCTTGTTCATGATGCTTTGCGTTAAGCACATTATGTTTTATTTTTTTTTTACTTAAAATCTCTGAAATCATTTCAGATTTCTCGATACTAGTTGTACCTACTAAAACTGGTTGTCCTTTGTTATTACAATCAATAATTTTATTTGTAATTGCGTTATATTTTTCCTGTTCAGTTCTAAAAATTTGATCATTAAAATCTTTTCTTTGCATTTTTTTATTTGTTGGAATTGAAACAACATTAAGCTTATAGATATCAAAAAATTCTTCTGACTCAGTAATAGCTGTTCCTGTCATGCCTGAAAGTTTTTTATACAATCTAAAGTAATTTTGATATGTAATTGATGCTAAAGTTTGATTTTCTTCCTCAATTGCTACATTTTCTTTTGCCTCTAAAGCTTGATGTAGCCCATCAGAAAATCTTCTTCCATCTAATATTCTGCCAGTGAATTCATCAATAATTTTTACCTTTCCATCTTTAACGATATAATCAGTATCTTTTTTAAACAAAAAATTAGCTTTCAACGCTTGATTTACATGATGTACAAGACTTAAGTTTTCAGGGTCATAAAAATTTTTATTCTTAAGTACTTTTTTTTGAATAGACAACTTTTCAATTTTATCGATTCCTACATCAGTAAGTATTGCGTTTTTATTTTTTTCATCCAATTCAAAATCTTTACTTTGCAAGTGCTTGATAAACTCATTTGATATATTGTAGAAGTTGGACTTGTCTTCTAATTTTCCTGAAATTATTAATGGGGTTCTAGACTCATCGATTAAAATACTATCAACTTCATCTACTATACAATAATTATGAATTCTTTGAACCATGTCACTAAGTTCATATTTCATATTATCCCTTAAATAATCAAATCCTAATTCGTTATTTGTAGCGTAAGTAATATCACGTTGATAATTTTTTTTTCTATTGATATCATCAAGTTCATTAGTAATGCACCCAACTGATATACCTAAAAAATCAAAAACTTTTCCCATCCATTCGGAGTCTCTTTTTGCTAAATAATCATTTACTGTTACTATATGAACTCCTTTTCCAGTTAATGCATTCAGGTAAGCGGGCAGGGTAGAGACTAAAGTTTTACCTTCTCCAGTCTTCATCTCCGCAATTTTTCCTTGGTGCAAGATTATTCCTCCAGCTAACTGTACATCGTAATGTCTCTCTCCTAATGTTCTTTTAGCTGCCTCTCTGACGAGTGCAAAACTTTCTGGCAATACATTTTCCAAAGGATTTCCTTCACTTATCGATCGTTTTAGGTTTTTTGTTTTTTCTTTAAATTCAGCGTCTGTTAAGGATTTTATGGACTGCTCTTTATTATTAATAGCCAGTATCAGATTTTTAGTTTTATCTAATTCTAGTTGATTAGAGCTTTTAAATATTTTACTAAAAGTTCTTGTAAATACATTCATTATACTTCTATATATGTATTTATATTCTAAATTAAATAGTAATTATGACGATAAATTTAAAGAATTTCCTTAGCGACAAAACTAAATTGTCGAAAATGGGTGAGTTTCAAAATTTGAAACAAATTGAGGGACTGGAAATGTCCTCAGTATCTGCTGACTTATATGGAAACGGAAGAGACGATCTATCTTTATTTTATTTCAGTAATGGTGCCAATTATGCAACAGTGACCACAACTAACAGCATAATTTCAGAAACTATTGCTTGGAACAATAGTTCTCACAAAAAGTCGATTAAAGGATTAATGGTAAACACAAAAAACGCCAATACCTTTACCGGAAAACAAGGAAAGGAAAGTTTGGATATTATTGCTAAAAATTTATCAAGAATTCTTACCTTAAAAGAATCAAAATCGGAGGGCGGGACATCCGAGACAGTGAGAATTAAAGACCTAATATTTGCCTCAACTGGTGTGATAGGAGAACAATTTCCAGTAGACAAAATTAAAGACTCACTACCTGACTTAGTTAAAAAACTTAAGAGTGAACATAATAAATTATTTTGGCTTAAAGTTGCTTCGGGAATTATGACAACCGATACAAAGCCTAAGGTTGCCTATGAAGAAATAATAATTGGAGATGAATTAGTCAAAATTTGCGGCATTGCTAAAGGCTCTGGCATGATCGCGCCGAACCTTGCAACAATGTTATCTTTTATATTTACTAATGCTGACATCAATTCAAATTTATTGAAATCACTTTTAAAAAGAGCAGTAGCAAATACATTTAATGCAATAACTGTTGATAGCGATCAGTCTACAAATGATATGGTTTCAATATTTTCTACAAGGGCAATAAAAATTGGTCAAAATCTTTCCTTAAATGATAAGATTATTCAAAAATTTGAATTAAGTTTGAAAAAACTTTGCCTTAACCTTGCTCAACAGATAATAGTAGACGGAGAAGGTGCAAAAAAATTTCTAACAGTTAAAGTAATTAATGCAAAATCTTTGGGCAGCGCAAAAAAAATTGCATTCTCAATTGCAAATTCTCCATTAGTAAAAACTGCTGTTGCAGGAGAAGATCCCAATTGGGGAAGAATAATTATGGGTATTGGAAAATCCGGAGAAATAATTGATGTCAAAAAGCTAAGAATAAAATATGGAGATTTTGTCGTCGCTGAAAACGGTAAAATTTCAGACTCCTATAACGAAGAAAAACTCAGGGAATATATGCAATGGGACTCAATTCTAATTGAAATAAATTTGAAATTGGGCAATGATGCATTTGAGTGTTATACATGTGATTTTACACATGATTATATAGATATTAATGCTGATTATAGAAATTAAAAAAAGATTATATGATAAAATATAATTTAAAATGCGATAATGATCATGAGTTTGAAAGCTGGTTTTCAGACTCAAACGAATTTGAAAAGTTAAATAAAAAAAAACTTTTAGAGTGTATATATTGCTCTTCAAAAAAAATTGAAAAGTCAATAATGGCCCCAATGATATCAGCAACTAAATCCAAAGATGAGAAAATGAATTTTTTTGATAAAAAGATTTCTAAAAATAAGGATGAACTATTAAAACTTAGAAATTATGTCGAAAAAAATTTTGAATTTGTAGGGGATAAATTTACTGAGAAAGCGAGAGAAGTTTTTTATGACAAAAAATCTAAAAAGGGTATTTATGGAACTACTACTGCTAAAGAAAAAGCTGAATTAGAAGAAGAAGGGATTGAATTGCTAAGCATACCCTGGGTTAGTAAAGATAATTAATTTTTTACACTGCTTATAATATAATTTACAGAAAGATTGTTGGATTTTTTCCATTTTTGTAAAATTGGGTTAAATTCTAAACCTTTAATATCACTTGTTGAAAAATTTTTTTCATCCAACTTTTTTTGTAATTCTTCTGGTTTTACAAATTTGTTCCAATCATGAGTACCTATAGGAAGCCACCTCAATATATATTCAGCACCTATAATTGCTTTCACATAAGACATTAACGTACGATTAATTGTTGCAGTGAACATCAGCCCATTTTTTTTTAGTAAGTTTTTACATGACTGAATATATAAATCTATGTTATCAACATGCTCTACAATTTCTAAATTAAGAATAATATCAAATTTTTCTTTCTCACCCATTTTTTCTGGTGAAGCATTTATATACTTTATCTTTAAATTGCTTTTTTTACTGTGTAAGCTTGCAACTTTTATATTTTTTGCAGAGGCATCTATTCCAGTAACATTAGCTCCCAATCTAGCCATCGGTTCACTTATAAGGCCTCCACCACATCCAATATCTAATATATTTAAATTTTCAAGAAAAAGTTTTTTTTCACGTTTTATTTTAAAATGCTTGGAGATCTCTTCTAAAATATATTCAATTCTTACTGGATTAAACATATGTAAAGGTTTAAATTTGCCATTCACATCCCACCATTCATCAGCTAAATTTGAAAACTTTTGAATTTCTTCTTTATTTATTGTAGTCATATACACTTAATGTTTTAAATAAACTTAATTAATCAATTTATATTATATTAAATTCTAATAATGGCAAAAAAAGTTTTAAAATTTGGAGGTACTTCCGTAGGATCTATTGAAAGGATTTTGCATGTGGCAAAAATAATTGAAAGAGAACACAATGCAAATAATCAAATTATAGTGGTAGTCTCAGCAATGTCTGGAAAAACAAACGAGTTACTGGCAAATGCTAAAAGCGTATCCGATAAATTTGATAAAAGAGAACTTGACGTTCTTTTAGCCTCAGGTGAACAAGTTACTAGCGCATTGTTAGCAGGTACTTTGATTGAGCTTGGCGTTAAATCTAAATCATGGTTGAATTTTCAGATACCAATATTAACTGAAGGAGAACATTCTAACTCCAGAATTATTAATATGAATGTTTCTAAAATTAATAAATTTTTATCCGAAAAAGGAGTTGCTATTATCCCTGGATTTCAAGGAATTTCAAAAAATGGAGACGTAACCACAATTGGTAGAGGTGGCTCAGATGCCACAGCTGTAGCTGTTTCGAAAATTTTTGATGCTGATTCTTGTGAGATATACACAGATGTTGATGGTGTTTTTTCTACAGATCCAAACAAAATACCTGTGGCAAAAAAAATAGATAAGATTTCATATAACGAAATGTTAGAACTTTCTTCATTAGGAGCGAAAGTAATGCAGCCATCAGCTGTACAAACTGCAATGATGTATAATATTCCGCTTGAAGTTAGATCAACTTTTACGGATAGACATGGGACAAAAATTTTTGACCAAGAAAATTTGGATTATAGCAAAAGTGTTACTGGAGTTGCTTATTCCAAAGATGATGCAAAAGTAACTTTAACGAATGTCCAAGATAAACCAGGTGTTGCAGCTAGCATTTTTGAACCTCTGAGCAAAAATCAAATAAATGTAGATATGGTTATACAAAATATTTCAGTTGACCAAAAAACTACTGATATAACATTTACAGTTAAAAGAGACGATCTATTAAAGACAATCGATACAATAAAAAATAATAAAAATATTCAATATAAAAGCCTAACTCATAATGATAAGGTATCTAAAATTTCAATCGTTGGGGCTGGCATGGTATCTACCCCTGGAGTGACATATAGAATGTTTAAAGGATTGGCAGAGGAAAAGATAAATATTTTGGCAATTTCTACATCTGAAATTAAACTTTCAGTAATTATTAATGAAAAAGATACCTTGTTAGCTGTTAGAAAATTACATACTACTTTTGATTTGGATTAATAATGAATATTAGACCGCATAGAATTATAAAAAGGAAAAAAACTAGAGAAATCAAAGTTGGAAAAGTTTCTGTAGGCGGAAACTCCCAAATAAGCGTTCAGTCCATGACTAATACATTAACAACTGACATTAAAGGGACTATCAAACAAATTCATGAATTAGAAAATGCTGGCGCCGATATAGTAAGAGTGTCATGCCCTGATGAAGATTCAACAAAGGCCCTAAAACACATAATTAAAGAAATTAAAACGCCAGTAGTTGCAGACATACATTTTCATTATAAAAGAGCAATAGAGGCAGCAAAGCAAGGTGCTAGCTGTCTTAGGATAAACCCAGGAAATATTGGCTCTAAAGAAAGAGTACTAGAAGTAGTTAAAGCAGCAAAAGACAACAATTGTTCAATTAGAGTTGGCGTTAATGCGGGCTCGTTGGATAAATCTTTACTTGAAAAATATAAAGAACCATGTCCTGCCGCACTAGTAGAAAGCGCAATGTATAATGTCAAATTATTAGAAGATAATGATTTTTTTAATTTTAAAATTAGCGTTAAATCATCAGATGTTTTTTTAACAGTGAAATCTTATCGTCAGTTATCAGAAATTTGTAATTATCCATTGCACCTTGGAATAACAGAAGCAGGAGGACTTTTAACGGGAAGTATAAAATCTTCGATAGGAATTGGTCAGCTTTTAATGGAAGGTATTGGAGACACGATTAGGGTTTCATTATCTTCTGATCCAGTTGATGAAATTAAAGCAGGCTATGAAATTTTGAAGTCATTAGGAATTAGAGCAAGAGGAGTAAACATTATTTCTTGCCCATCTTGCGCTCGACAGGCTTTTCCTGTCATTGAAACTGTAAAAGAACTTGAAAAAAAATTATCACATATTTCTAAACCAATTACTCTTTCTGTAATTGGGTGTGTTGTAAATGGTCCTGGAGAAGCTTCGCAAACTGAAATTGGATTAACAGGCGGTGGACACGATAATAACCTTTTATATTTATCAGGCTTACCCCATAAAAAAGTTGCCAGTGATAAAATAATAGACCAAGTTGTTCAACTTGTAGAAAAAAAAATAAAAGAAAAAAATAATTAATAGATGATCCCGATTGAGAAAGTGCAAGATATTATTGCTCGTCATGATAATTTGGAAAAAGAATTATCTTCTAGCAGTATCGACCCAAAGAATTTTGCAAAAAAATCAAAAGAATATTCCAGTTTGGGCAGCATAGTATCAATAGCCAGAGATTATTTGAAATTTGACACTGAAAAAAAAGATTTAGAGCAAATTATTCAGGATAAAAATAGTGATGCTGATATTTCTGAAATGGCACAAAAAGATTTAACTGAATTAAAATTAAAAAAAGAGAACTATGAAAATAAATTAAAAATTTTTCTATTGCCTAAAGATGAAGATGACAACAAAAATGCGATTGTTGAAATTAGAGCGGGGACAGGTGGTTTGGAGGCGTCTCTTTTTTGTTCTGACTTATTCAAGATGTACGAAAAGGTTTGTTCTAAAAAAAAATGGATCTTAGAAATTATAAGCATTTCTAAAAGTGAAGCTGGAGGTTTTAAAGAGGTTATTTTTTCGGTAAGTGGTAGTGATATTTATTCGTATCTAAAATATGAATCTGGTGTGCATAGAGTTCAAAGAATTCCTGAAACAGAAACCCAAGGAAGAGTTCATACATCTGCTGCTACAATTGCTGTTTTACCTGAGGCCGAAGATTTAGATATTGAAATTAAAGAGTCTGATTTAAGAATTGATGTTTTTAGAGCAGGCGGACCAGGAGGACAATCTGTAAATACCACAGATAGCGCAGTTAGGATTACTCACATACCTACTGGTGTAGTGGTAAGTCAACAGGACGAAAAATCTCAACACAAAAATAAAGCTAAAGCCCTAAAAATTTTGCGATCTAGAGTTTACGAAGCAGAAAAAAGAAAAAAAGATCAAGAGCGATCTACTAATAGAAGAAATCAAATAGGCACCGGAGATAGATCTGAGAGAATTAGGACTTATAATTTTCCTCAAGGCAGAGTAACAGATCATAGAATTAATTTGACTTTACATAAACTAGATGAATTTTTAAGTGGGGAAATTCACGAGGAAATGAATCAAGAATTGAGATTGAAAGAACAAGATATAAAACTTAAAAATTTAAATTAATGGAAATATTACAATTGTTAAATCAAGCATCAAAATATCTAAAAGATAAAAATATTCTATCTCATAGGATTGACTCTGAAATTTTACTTTCAAAAGTTTTAGACAAATCAAGAGAAGAGTTAATCCTTAATCTTGATAAAGATATAGAAAAAGCGAAGGTATCAAAGTTTAAAGGATTAATTTATAGAAGGTCACTAAATGAACCAGTTGCATACATATTAAAAAAACGAGAGTTTTGGAAAAAGGATTTTATAGTAAATAGAAATACTTTAATCCCCAGACCTGAAACTGAGCTAATGGTGGAAAAAATTGTAAATATTTTTAATAATAGGAATATTTCCATTTTAGATGTCGGAACAGGGAGTGGATGTATTTTATTGAGTATTCTTAGTGAATTAAAACATTCGAAAGGAATTGGCATAGATATTTCAAAAAAGGCAATAGACGTAGCTAATAAAAACCTAAAAGACCATAAACTCTTAAACAGAACAAAATTTTTAAGAAAGTCATTAGATCAAATTCGTAATAAAAAATTTGATTTAGTTGTGTCTAATCCGCCATATATAATGAAGAAAGATATAAGAAATTTAAACGACGACATTAAAAAATTTGAACCCAAATTAGCACTAGATGGCGGAAATGATGGGCTTGACGTTATTAAAAAAGTTATCTACAAATCAAAGAGTATCTTAAAATTTAATGGGATGCTCGCCCTAGAAATTGGAAATGGGCAATTAAAAAAAGTTTCAAAAATTTTAAAAACAAATAAATTTAGAACTAGGTATTTAGTTAAAGATTATCAAGAGAACGTTAGATGTATACTGTCAACTTTAGCGATGTAGATTAAAGAAACCAAATTAAAATATATGAACAACAATAGACGTAGAAACTTTAGACCAAGACAACAAAAAAATAATTTTAGACGAAGAAATGGATCTATTAGCTCAAACAATGGGAGCGCTTTTAATAATGGAAATTTAAATTTTAATAGAAATGGATCTATGACAAATCCCCATAATGTAGAAAAAACAATGCAAAAATTTCAACAGCTTGCAAAAGATGCTCAGAGTAGTGGAGACCCAGTACTTGTTGAAAATTATTTACAGCACGCAGATCACTATTCAAGAAGATTAGCAGAGTTAAATGAACGTAAAGATAATCTTAACAACGATTCAAAAAATAAGTCCGAGGAAGTTAAGGAAATAGATAATTTAAAAAATCCTGCTAAATAAATTATCTCAGATCTGACAATTTAAGATCTATTTTAATTCTCTCTAATTCAAAAAGTTCTCTTGCTTTACCTTTTAAAATTTTACCGGAGGGTAACTTAAGTTTTTGTGAATTAACTTTTTTTCCATTGACAACTACTTCATAGTGAAGATGAGGACCAGTTGATAATCCAGTAGAGCCCACATAACCAATTATTTGACCTTGTCTAACTTTTCTTCCCTCTTTGATACCTTTAGCAAATTTTGACATATGAGCGTAAATTGTTTCATAAGTTGAGTTGTGTTTTATTTTTACACAATTACCTCCACCTCCACACCATCTTGCTCTTGTTACAGTTCCAGATCCAGAGGCCATTATTGGTGTACCAGTTGGAGCAGCAAAATCTGTTCCTCTGTGCATTTTGTTGAAACCAAGGATCGGATGTTTCCGCATCCCGAAAGCAGAAGAAAGCCTTGCGCCATTGATCGGAGTTTTCATTAAAGATTTTACAATACTTTTTCCTTTAATATCATAAAATCCTATTTCTTTTTCATCATTAAAATTATATAAATTTATTTCATTTCCATTAACAAACATCGACGCGTAAATTATTTTACCTGTATCTTGTACTATATTGTTATCATCTTCAAATTTTTCATATAAAATTTCAAACCAATCACCTTTACGAATATCTCTTTGAAAATCTACTTCAAAACCAAAAATTCTTGCAAATTCGATAATTATGTTTGGTTCTATTCCCACGTCTACGGCTGCACTATATAAATTATTTTTAATTTGATTTTTAATCACTACTTCTTTTTTATACAATTGAAGCACGTTTTCTTTGATATCAAAATTATTTTGAACTTTTCTGATCTCAATACTTAAAGTATTATTTACTGGATAAACTAGATTTACGATAGTATTTGAGCCATCCTCTCTTTTTTTTAAAACCAAAGATAGTTTTCGACCAGCATAAATATTAGTTAGTTTTTTTTCTTTTAAATTATTGGAAATAGATTGAATATCAGCAGAATTAATTTTTAGTTTTTTTAAGATTTTTTCGATAGAATCGTTATTTTGTATTAGATATTCTACCTCTTTATATGGGCTATTTATTTTTGATAAAAAAAAATTACTTACATTAGAGAATTCTTTTGATTCTATTATAGAATTAAAATTTTGGCTTTCTATTTTATTTTTTTTATCAACTAAATTAGTTATTATAATAAACACTGCGTAGAAGATTATAGCTAAGAACAAATAAGCAAAATATTTCCAGTTTAATGTTATTTTTTCACTATATTCGTTTTTAATGTTCTTTAATTTTCTCGGAAAATGGTTAAAAATTTGATTTAGCGCCATAGTTGTTTTCTATTAAAATTATTTATGATTTGCAATGAGTGAACTTCAAAAAAAGCCTATATTTACTTACTTTTAATCACAATATACGCCTTGACTTATAGCATAATTGTAATAAAAACACCGCTCACCTCAATGCGAATATATTTTATTAACGCCAGAGGTGTGTAGATTTTATTAGTAAAATCTTAGCTTTTTTAAATTGTAAATTTTTGAGAAGAGAAGTGTGGACGGCTAGGTTAATAAAGAAATTGTCGTACACACTTTAACGAAAGTAGTTTTAGTTATACTAAAACTATTAAAGCTAGTGTGCGCCGTTATTAAACTTGAGAGTTTGATCATGGCTCAGAACGTACGCTGGCGGCACGCCTAACACATGCAAGTCGAACGCAGTAGCAATACTGAGTGGCAAACGGGTGAGTATAATGTGGGAATCTGCCTTTTGGTTTGGAATAACACGAGGAAACTTGTGCTAATACCGAATAAGCCTTTACAGGGAAAGTTTTAACGCCGAAAGATGAGCCCGCACTTGATTAGCTAGTTGGTAAGGTAAAAGCTTACCAAGGCAATGATCAATAGCTGTTCTTAGAGGAAGACCAGCCACATTGGGACTGAGACACGGCCCAGACTCCTACGGGAGGCAGCAGTGGGGAATCTTGCACAATGGGGGAAACCCTGATGCAGCGATGCCGCGTGAGTGAAGAAGGCCCTTGGGTTGTAAAACTCTTTCGTCGGGGAAGAAAATGACTGTACCCGAATAAGAAGGTCCGGCTAACTTCGTGCCAGCAGCCGCGGTAATACGAAGGGACCTAGCGTAGTTCGGAATTACTGGGCTTAAAGAGCTCGTAGGTGGTTAAAAAAGTTGATGGTGAAATCCCAAGGCTTAACCTTGGAACTGCCATCAAAACTTTTTAGCTAGAGTGTGATAGAGGTAAGTGGAATTTCTAGTGTAGAGGTGAAATTCGTAGATATTAGAAAGAACACCAAATGCGAAGGCAACTTACTGGGTCACTACTGACACTGAGGAGCGAAAGCATGGGTAGCGAAGAGGATTAGATACCCTCGTAGTCCATGCCGTAAACGATGTGTGCTAGACGTTGGAAATATATTTTTCAGTGTCGCAGCGAAAGCATTAAGCACACCGCCTGGGGAGTACGACCGCAAGGTTAAAACTCAAATGAATTGACGGGGACCCGCACAAGCAGTGGAGCATGTGGTTTAATTCGAAGATACGCGCAGAACCTTACCAACACTTGACATGTTCGTCGCGAGCCTAAGAGATTAGGCTTTTCAGTTTGGCTGGACGAAACACAGGTGCTGCATGGCTGTCGTCAGCTCGTGTCGTGAGATGTTGGGTTAAGTCCCGCAACGAGCGCAACCCCTACTTTTAGTTGCCACCATTTAGTTGGGCACTTTAAAAGAACTGCCAGTGATAAGCTGGAGGAAGGTGGGGATGACGTCAAGTCCTCATGGCCCTTATGTGTTGGGCTACACACGTGCTACAATGGCACTTACAATGGGAAGCAAAGAGGCGACTCCTAGCTAATCCCAAAAATGTGTCTCAGTTCGGATTGTACTCTGTAACTCGAGTGCATGAAGCTGGAATTGCTAGTAATCGCGGATCAGCGCGCCGCGGTGAATACGTTCCCGGGTCTTGTACACACCGCCCGTCACACCATGGAAGTTGGTTACACCTTAAGGCAAAGCTTATACCTTTGACTACGGTACGATCAGCAACTGGGGTGAAGTCGTAACAAGGTAGCCGTAGGGGAACCTGCGGCTGGATTACCTCCTTTCTAAGGAAGACCAAAAATTTCTTTTGGTCTCAAAAAATTAAGTTAATGTGGCCGTCTGCATTTCTCTTCTTTAAAATGAAAGTGTCTCATACATGCTAGGGGCCGGTAGCTCAGGTGGTTAGAGCGCACCCCTGATAAGGGTGAGGTCGGACGTTCGAGTCGTCCTCGGCCCACCATTTTCATGGGGGATTAGCTCAGCTGGGAGAGCGCCTGATTTGCATTCAGGAGGTCAGCGGTTCGATCCCGCTATCCTCCACCAATTTTGATACTTTAAGCTTTTTCACATTGTAAATAATTATTATCAATATCTATATCCGATTGTTCGAATAGATGAACAATCTATAAATGTTCGAATAGATGAACATTTTAAAAAAAATTTAATTTAGACAGAAAATTATTTTCTGTGCATAAATCAAGCGTTTAAGGGCGTATGGCGGATGCCTAGGCACTGAAAGGCGATGAAGGACGTGGTATACTGCGATAAGTTTCGGGGAGCTGTATGCAGGCTTTGATCCGAAAATTTCCGAATGGGATAACCTACCACTTTGTGTGGTACTTTAAACTGAATTCATAGGTTTAAAGAGCTAACCCGGAGAACTGAAACATCTAAGTAACCGGAGGAAAAGAAATCAATTGAGATTCCGTTAGTAGTGGCGAGCGAAAGCGGAATAGGCCAGTAACAATGTTAAAATAATCTAAATAGTTTGGAAAAACTAACCACAGAGGGTGATAGTCCCGTAGGAGTAATGTTTAATGTTGTTCTTGAGTAGAGCGGGACACGTGAAATCTTGTTTGAATATAGGGGGACCACCCTCTAAGCCTAAATACTCTTCAGTGACCGATAGTGAACTAGTACCGTGAGGGAAAGGTGAAAAGAACCCCTATTAGGGGAGTGAAATAGAACCTGAAACCGTATGCCTACAAACAGTCGAAGCTCTTTTTAGAGTGACGGCGTACCTTTTGTATAATGGGTCAGTGACTTAATTTATCCAGCAAGCTTAAGCCGTAAGGTGTAGGCGTAGCGAAAGCGAGTCTTAAATGGGCGCAAGTTGTATGAATTAGACCCGAAAACGAATGAGCTTACCATGAGCAGGTTGAAAGCAGGGTAACACTTGCCGGAGGACCGAACCAGTTGACGTTGAAAAGTCTTTGGATGACTTGTGGTAAGGGGTGAAAGGCCAACCAAATTCGTAGATAGCTGGTTTTCCGCGAAAACTATTTAGGTAGTGCGTTGAGTAAATTGATGTTTGGAGGTAGAGCACTAAAGGGGCTAGGGGAGAGAAATCTTTACCAACCCTCATAAAACTCCGAATGCCAAACATTTTACCTCAGCAGACAGACTGTGGGTGCTAAGGTCCATGGTCGAAAGGGAAAAAGCCCAGATCACCAGATAAGGTCCCTAAATCATGATTAAGTGTGAAAGGATGTGGAGATTCCTAAACAGCCGGGAGGTTGGCTTAGAAGCAGCCATCCTTTAAAGATAGCGTAACAGCTCACCGGTCTAATAGAGTTTCTGCGCCAAAGATGTAACGGGGCTCAAATCATGTACCGAATCTGTGGATTTATAATTTCTTCGGAAATTATATCTGGTAGCGGAACGTTCTGTAAGCCTGTAAAGGGATACCCGTGAGGGATCCTGGAGGTATCAGAAGTGCGAATGCTGACATAAGTAACGATTAACAGAGTGAAAAACTCTGTCGCCGAAAATCCCAGGGTTCCTGCGCAAGGTTAATCCGCGCAGGGTTAGTCGACCCCTAAGTCGAGGGCGAGAGCCGTAGACGATGGAAACAAGGTTAATATTCCTTGACCCGATGGTAGTGACGGATTTTGTAAATTGTTAACTCTTATTGGATTGAGTTAGCCGTGAAAAAGTCCCAGGAAATAGCTCCATCATAGGATCGTACCCTAAACCGACACAGGTGGATTATTAGAGTATAATTAGGCGCTTGAGAGAATGATGTTGAAGGAACTCGGCAAAATGCCTCTGTAACTTCGGAAGAAAGAGGACCCATTTTCAGGCAACTTTAAGTGGGTGGCACAAGCCAGGGAGATGCGACTGTTTATCAAAAACACAGGGCTCTGCTAACACGTAAGTGGATGTATAGGGTCTGACGCCTGCCCGGTGCTGGAAGGTTAATGTGGTGAGTGCAAGCTCACTCCTGAAGCCCCAGTGAACGGCGGCCGTAACTATAACGGTCCTAAGGTAGCGAAATTCCTTGTCGGGTAAGTTCCGACCTGCATGAATGGCGTAACGATATCTCCGCTGTCTCCAACATCAACTCAGTGAAATTGAATTCTCCGTGAAGATGCGGAGTTCCCGTGGTTAGACGGAAAGACCCCGTGCACCTTTACTACAACTTTATATTGGTGTTAGGAATGATATGTTTAGCATAGGAGGGAGACTTTGAAGTTTTGGCGTCAGCTGAGATGGAGTCGACAGTGAAATACCTCTCTTATTATTCTTGACATCTAACTGCTAGCCGTAATCCGGCAGCAAGACATTGTATGGTGGGTAGTTTGACTGGGGCGGTCGCCTCCCAAAAAGTAACGGAGGCGTGCGAAGGTAGGCTCAGAACGGTCAGAAATCGTTCGTAGAGTGCAATGGCATAAGCCTGCCTGACTGCGAGACTGACAAGTCGAGCAGAGTCGAAAGACGGTCATAGTGATCCGGTGGTTCTGAGTGGAAGGGCCATCGCTCAACGGATAAAAGGTACGCCGGGGATAACAGGCTGATACCCTCCAAGAGTCCATATCGACGAGGGTGTTTGGCACCTCGATGTCGGCTCATCACATCCTGGGGCTGGAGCAGGTCCCAAGGGTTTGGCTGTTCGCCAATTAAAGTGGTACGTGAGCTGGGTTCAGAACGTCGTGAGACAGTTCGGTCCCTATCTGCCATGGGTGTAGAAGAATTGAGAGGATTTGTCCCTAGTACGAGAGGACCGGGATGAACATACCACTGGTGGACCGGTTGTAGCGCCAGCTGCAGTGCCGGGTAGCTAAGTATGGACAAGATAACCGCTGAAAGCATCTAAGTGGGAAACTTACCTCAAAACTAGTTCTTCCTATAGAGCCGTAGTAGACCACTACGTTGATAGGCTGGGTGTGGAAGCGTTGCAAAACGTGAAGCTGACCAGTACTAATAGCTCAATTGGCTTGATTTATGCACTGAAAAAAATTTTCAGACTTGGTTAAATTTTTAAATATTTAAGGAAAATTTTATAATTCCGATTAATATATTCGATAATGATTATTTTCAGAATTGATTTAGGGCGCAAATATGGGTTGGGCCATTATTCAAGAATTAAATCACTAATAAATTACCTGCACTTAAAAAAATACAAAATAATAGTAGATAAGCAGTCAGATAAAAAATTTATATTATCTGAAAAAGATAAAGTTACATTTTTGTATTCTCAAAACGAAACTTTTAAGAATGAAGCTACAGATGCTAAGCTATTTTTAAAGCTTATAAAAAACAATTCTAAAGATTTAATAATTATAAAAGATAGCTACAGGATGGGGTATGTTTGGGAGAAAACAGTTTCAAAATCCTGCAAAAAAATCATTTCTATAGATGACTCACTTGATAATAAACATTTTTCAGACGTATATATAAATCATAGTCCTGGAATTTTTAACAATGATAAAACATTATTAAAAAAATTAAAAAAAAAAAATAAAAAAAATTGTAAATTTCTGCTGGGTTTAGACTTTGCTTTATTTAATTCAACGAATGAAAAAAGAAAAATAGTTAAATCAGATTTAGTTTTTTATAATGGTGGTTCAGGAAATTTGTTAATATATGAGAAAATTATTAAAAGAATAAAGAAACTTAATAAAAATTTAAAAATCTTATCAATAATTGGGCCATACTCAAATAATCATAAATTTATTTCTAAATTTAATAAATTTTCAAATATTGAGTTTATAAAAAAACCACAAAATATTAGTCAAATTTTAAACGGGACTAAATTATTTATCTCGCCAGCAAGTATATCAATGTTCGAATCTTCTTTTTTAAAAACACCAACTTTGTTGATCAAAATGAATGATAAGCAAAATTTACCTGATCTTTATTATGAAAAATTAGGTCACTATTTTTTATTACAAAAGAAAGACATTAAATATACTGATAAAATTGCTAATTTGATTTATTTGATGTTTAATAACACATCTCAAATAAAAAAAATGATGTCACAATCAAGTCTTAATATAAAAAAAATTAAAATAAATTATAAAAAGAATCTTAAGTTTTGATATGAAAAATTTTAAAGTTCAAACAATTGATGACAAAATAATTAATAAATACTTATATTATAAAAATTTACTAGTAAATAGAAAATATTCTTCTCATAAAAAATTGATCAAAAAAATTGATCACTATCAGTGGTGGTTTCAAAAACAAAAAAAAAGAAAATCTTTGTTAATATTTAAAGAAAAAAAATTAATATACATCTCAACAGCTGATCACTTTAAATTTAAAAATTACAATCTAGTTCACTCAGGCTTAATAAGCTGTCTTCCAGAAACAAATTTATTTGACTTACTAAAGGCAATTAAAATTCAAAATGAATATCTAGATAAATTAAATAACAAATATTGCTTTATTACTGTTGATCTCAACAATAAGGTTTTAATGCGTCACTGGAAATACTTTGGTTATTTATTGTTAGAAAGAAAAAATATTTTTTACAATTATGTAAAAAAATTCCTCAAAGTTGGAAAAAATTATAAAATATTTTATAGAAAAGTTTAAAGATGTCATTTAAAAAAAATTTCAAAATCTGCTCAAAAAATATTGGTGAGTCCCATAGGTGTCTTATAGTTGCTGAAATTTCAGCAAATCATAATAATAATTTCAAAATAGTTAAAAGACTTATCAAATCTGCAAAAAAAAGTGGGGCAGATTTAATAAAAATTCAAACATATACTGCTGATTCATTAACTATAAAATCAAACAAAAAAGATTTTAAAATTAAAAAAAAAAACCCTTGGAGCACAAGTAAAAATTTTTGGAAGCTGTATAAAAAGGCAGAAACTTCACAGAGTCTAACTAAAAAAATTTTTAAATATTCAAAATCAATAGGCATGGGAATTTTTTCAAGTCCTTTTGATATTTCAGCAGTTAATTTTTTAGAGAAGATTAATTGTCCTGCTTACAAAATACCTTCTCCTGAAATAACACATATTCCTATGATAGAAAAAATTGCTAAAACAAAGAAACCTATAATTTTGTCTTTAGGATTAGCGAATAAACAAGATATCGAGCTTGCTTTAAGAACAATAAAAAAACATGGTAATAATAAAGTCGTTATGTTGCAATGTGTATCATCTTATCCGGCTCCTGTTAACGAGCAAAATATTAAGTCTATTAAAAATTTAAATAAAAATTTTAAAGTTTTAACAGGGCTGTCTGATCATACAAAAGGTCATGTTGCACCAATGGCTGCAGTTGTTATTGGCGCTAAAATGATTGAAAAACACTTCAATTTGTCAAACAATAGAACAGTTGACTCCTTTTTTTCTTCTAACGAGAAAGAATTTAAAACTATGGTAGATAATATAAGACTTGCTGAGTCAGCATTAGGCTCAGGTAAAATTGAAATTTCAAAAAGTTCAAAAGAAAACTACAATACAAGAAGATCTATTTATGTATCTAAGAACATCTCTAAAGGAGAAAAAATTACCAAACATAATATTAAAATTGTTAGACCAGGACATGGATTACATCCAAAATTTTATAACTATATTTTGAATAAAAAATCAAAAATTAATTTGAAAATAGGCGATAGATTTAAAATTAAGTATGTCAAGAAAAATTAATTTTTTTACCGAAAGATTTAAGAAATTTAAAGAAAACAAAGCCCTTATTTTAGAAAATGGGAGGTCTGTCTCATATAAAAACATTATTACGAATTCTTTAAAAATTTCGAGAAATCTTGATACACATAAAAGACTAGTATTTTTATTAGGACAAAATAATTTTGAAACAATTATTGGTTATATTTCATTTGTAAACCAAGGATTTGCTGTTGCTCTTTTAGATCATAGAATAAATGATATATTTTTGAAAAGATTAGTTTCAAAATATAATCCAAAATATATTTTTTGTAAAAAAGGTAAACTGAATCGAGCCTTTAGTAATATTCTTAATTTTAAATCGTATGTTCTTATGAAAAATACAAAAAAAATTGATTATAATATTGACAAAGATTTAATGCTCTTAATGTCGACATCAGGCTCAACAGGTTCACCTAAATTAGTAAAACAATCGTATCAGAATATCTCAATCAATTGTCAGAGTATAATAAAATATTTAAAAATCAAAAGTCGGGATATTACTATTACAACCTTGCCAATATCTTACGTATATGGGTTGTCAGTAGTAAATACTCATCTTTTATCAGGAGCTCAAATTGTTTTAACAAACAGAAGTATGGTTGAAAACAATTTTTGGAAGTTAATAAAAAAATTCAAGGTTAATAATTTTTCAGGCGTGCCTTATAATTATTCAATAATTGAAAAAATTTTAAAAAGCAAAGTTCCACCGTCAATAAAATATTCAACACAGGCCGGAGGGAAAATGAATCACGTATTGATTAAAAATATTATTGAGGTTTATAAAAAAAATAAGATTAAATTTTTTCAAATGTACGGTGCCGCAGAAGCCACATCTAGAATGTCATATTTGGATTGGAAATATGCTGATAAAAAAATTGGAAGTATAGGTAAAGCTATTCCAGGCGGAAGGTTTTTTCTTAGAAATGAAAAAGGTCAAAAAATTAAGAGAAGTTTTCTAAAGGGGGAATTAGTTTATCAGGGAAAAAATGTTTTTATGGGGTATGCAAAAAATATTGAGGATTTATCTTTGCCAGATACTAATGATGGCATTTTAAGAACAGGCGATGTAGCCTATTTTGACAAAAAAGGATTTTACTACATTGTTGGAAGAAAAAATCGTTATTGTAAAATTTACGGCGTTAGAGTTGATTTATCAGAACTTGAAAAAATTCTATTAGAACAAGGTATTGATACAGTAATGAAAGAAGGAGGTGAAAATAAGATTGTTGTATATACAAAGAATATAAATAAAACAAAAAAGAAAATTAAACAATTATCGACGTTAACATCTATAAATTTAAATGTTTTTATTATAAAAACTTTTAAAAAAAAGAATTTAACAAATAATTTCAAATATAAGATATAATTAAATAATGCAGTTTTTAGACAAAATAATAAATCAAAACGCTTTTTCGCTTGATCCAAGTTTTAAATCTAAGTTTTTTCTAGAAAGCATAAATTCTCTTACCTCTCATCATTTTAAAAGATCAAATTTGTATAAGGATTATTTAAAGGGATTAAATTATATACCAAAAAAAAATAATAATTTAAGTGATATTCCTTTCTTGCCAGTGAGGTTATTTAAAGATTTTGACTTTATTAGCATCAAAAAAAAAGAAATTTTTAAAACACTTTTATCTTCTGGAACGACTTCTAATAAAGTTTCGAAAATTTTTATTGATAAGACAAATGCTTTTAATCAAATGAAAGTACTTCAGAAAATTTTTTACAATGTAATTGGTAACTCCCGATTACCAATGCTTGTTTTAGATAAACAAAATCAAAATGTGGATAGAAAAAAATTTAATGCTAGCGCAGCTGCAATAAGTGGTTTTTCTATATTTGCGAATAAGATTGTATACATGCTGGATCAAAAAAATGATATAGACTACAAAAAACTAAATACTTTCCTTTCAGAAAACAAAGATAATCAATTTCTAATTTTTGGTTTTACTTATAATGTTTATAATTATCTTATAAAAAAGATAAATCCTTCAAAACTTATTTCGAAGAATTTTTCAAATGCATTTTTGATTCACGGTGGCGGTTGGAAAAAAATGGAGGAAAAAAAAATAAATCGTCTTCAGTTAAATAGTGAACTAGAGAAAAAATTGGCATTGAAAAATATAAGAAATTATTATGGTTTGGTTGAACAAATAGGATCAATTTTTTTTGAGTGTAAATGTGGATATTTTATAGCCTCTAATTATTCTGACATAATTATTAGAGATGAAAACTTAAAAATTTCAAAAAAAGGTGAAAAAGGATTGGTGCAACTTTTATCTCTTTTGCCTACTAGTTACCCAGGTCATAGTATTTTAACAGAAGATATCGGAGAGATAGTTCATGATAAAAAATGTAAGTGTTTTGGACACGGAAAGAGATTTTTAATTCACGGTAGACTTCAAAATGCTGAACTAAGAGGATGTAGCAATATATAAAGATGAACAAAAAAACTGAAATTGAATATTTAGTAGGGGAAAACTCAAAATTAGACAGAACTTTTGAACCATTCAATCTACTCGTAATTAATTTTTTAGATGATTTGTCTAAATCGTTGGATAATAAGTTAAATAATCAAAAATATCCTGATTTAAAAGCATTGTCTTTTTTCTGCAGAAAAAAAAATATTCTCAATCTTAAATACAAACATTTCACTAATGGAACGGTAAGATTTGGTCTTGGACTACTGTTTCATATAACGCCATCAAATATTCCTACTAATTTTGCTTATTCACTTATATTTGGACTAATTACAGGAAATTCAAATATTGTAAAAGTACCGTCAAAAAAATTTGAGGAGATCTTGCAAATAATAAAATCTCTGAACAAAATTTTGAAAAAAAAAAAATATAAAAAGATTAAAGATATGATTACAATTTTAAGATATGGCAGTGAAAATGAAAAATTAACACAAGAATATTCATTAAAGTGTGACGCCAGGTTAATCTGGGGAGGAGATGAAACAATAAATAATATTAAAAAATTTACCACAAAACCAAAAAATATAGACATACCTTTTTCAGATCGATATTCCATTTCTTTGATAAATGCAGACAAAATTTTAAAACTGACTAAAAGCGACTTAGCAAATTTAGTAAAAAATTTCTATAATGATACCTATGTAGTTGACCAAAATGCCTGCTCCTCCCCACATTTAATTTTATGGAGTGGAAAATCTAAAAAAGTTTCCAAACAAAAATTTTGGGATCAACTTGATCAATTGATTAAAAAAAGATATATGTCACCATTAATCTCCACGGTTGATAATTATTCAAGATTAGTTAAAGAAATTATCAAGAATAAAAATATTGAATCTCACAAAAGTTTTAGTAAATCATTATATGTAATCACGTTGAAAAAAATTTACCCCAATTTATTTCTTGAAAAGCCAAAGTGGGGTTTTTTTTTCGAGTGTGATATAAAAAATTTTGATAATTTGAGTTTTGTGACTAATAAAAGATTACAAACTCTAACTTACTTTGGTTTTGAAAAAAAATTCCTTAAAGACTATTTTTCAAAAAAGAATTTTAATGGAATAGATAGAATAGTTCCTTTTGGACAAGCTTTAAATATAAACTTAATTTGGGATGGATATGATTTGACAAAAATATTATCAAGAGAAATTGAAATCAAATAAACAATGAAACTAAATAGAAAACAAATAATTAAGATACAAAAGAACCGTGATCCATTTCTATTAATTGATTATGCAACTAATGTAGTGCCTGGAAAAAGCATTGAGGGTTACAAGATATTGAAAAAAAATGAATGGTTTTTTAAAGTGCATTGGCCTGGTGACCCAAATATGCCTGGCATGTTGCAAGTAGAGGCAATGGTACAAATGTCATCACTTATAATTTTTACTCTTCCAAAGATGAGTGGCAAAACACTTTATCTAGCTGATTCAAATAATATTAAGTTTTTTAAAAAAATAATTCCTGGTGATAAATTAAAAATCGTATCAAAATTGGTTTCTGATAAAAGAGGTTTATTAAAGTTTGAGGCAGAGGGGTATGTAGAAAAAAAAATTGCCTGTAAAGCTGAATTTACCCTTATTTTACCAGGATTATCTGTTATAAGACCAAATAAGTAGAGAAACCTATTTCTAATTTTTGTATCATCGTATACAAATATATATAAAATATTTATCATTAATTATGTCTGTCGCATCTTCATGGTTCAAAAATCCTAGACTTGTAAAAAAAATTAAGCATTTCCATGACCATCTTAAAAAAAACGATGGTAAAATTGGAACTTATCATCGTGGAATTGAACTAAATTTTAATAACGCATGTAATTTAAGATGTAAGTATTGTTTTACTAATTCTCCTAAAGGGGATCATGTAAAAGATTTTTTACCGATTTCTAAATTGAGAGAAATTGCCGATGAAGCAGATGAGCTAGGCTTTATAGAATGGGATCTTCAAGGAGGTGAGTTGTTATTAAGACCCGATAAATTGTTCGAAGCTTTAGATGCAATTAAACCAGAAAGATTTTATCTTTACGTCACAACTAATGGTTTTAAAGTAGATAGAAAGATTATTAAAGAATTAGGTAAGCACGGCGTGAGCAGAATGTCGGTTAGCTTAGATAGTTGGGACGCTGATTTTCATGACGAGATGAGAGGAAGGAAAGACTCTTGGAAAAAAGCTATACAAGCTCTAGAATATATTCAAGAAGCAGGTATGGACCCATATCTAAACGTAACAGTTGGTCACTATAATGCAAAAAGTGAGGACTTAAAAATGTTATTAGATTACTCAAAAAAAAAGAGATATCGAACTCTAGTAAATGTTGCTTGTCCTACAGGCATGTGGAATCAGGTTCACGACGTTGTTTGCGATGAAGAAGATATAAAACATATAAGGAAATTAAGAAAAGAGTACAAAAATTTAAATCGAAATCTTTGGAACCCTTTTGATCCAAAATTAGAAAAAATAATGGGATGCACGACTGTAAATAGAATGTATATCACTGCATTAGGTGATGTTTTAGCATGTCCATATGTACATATAAAGATAGGCAATGTTTTTAAAAATACCTTAAAGGAAATTTCAGATTATGGTTTCAGAATTAAGCATTTTAGAAATTATAGTGAGAAATGCCTAGCAGGGGAGGATTTAAATTTCATAAAAAAATTCAATTCAACGCCTGGGAAAACAATATTTAAACCTGTTGAAGCTAGTGAAATATTTTCAAAAGAGGACTTTGTTGATTAATTAATTGTTAAATTAGTAAATGTACTCGAATTTTTTAAAAAATAAAAATGTTATTGTTACAGGAAGCAACAAAGGTATTGGCAAAGCTACTCTTGAAGAATTTGCAAAAAATGGAGCTAATGTTTTTGCATGTACTAGGACAATTACTAATGACTTTAAAAAATTTACTGAAAATCTTAAAAAAAAACACAGTGTTAAAATTGAAATTATTAAATTAGATTTAGCAGATAAATCAAGTATTTCAAAATGTATCGAAGATATATATAAGATCGAAAAAAATATTGATGTTTTGGTAAATAACGCAGGCATGTTGTTTAATTCATTATTTTTGATGACACCTGAAAAAAAACTACAAGAAATGTTTCAAATAAATTATTTCTCCCAAGTTAACTTTACACAAATAATTGCCAAAGGAATGATAAAGAATAAATCTGGAAGTATCATATTTGTATCATCTACATCAGGAATAAACGGTGACTTTGGTAGGTTTGCTTATTCAAGTTCAAAAGCAGCAGTTATCTCAACGGTTAAGACACTTTCAAAAGAGTTATCCAGCTATAAAATAAGAGTTAACGCAGTTTCGCCTGGACTTACTGAAACTGACTTAATGATATCAAATACAAAAAAAGAAATAATAGAGAATGAAACTAAAAAAATATCGTTAAAAAGAATAGCCAACACTAATGAAATAGCAGATGTTATAACTTTTCTTGCTTCAGATAAATCTTCCTATATTAATGGTCAAAATATAATTATTGATGGTGGATATTTATGAAAATTGTAAAACTTAAAAATTTTGCAAAGCAAGTAAGAAAAAATATTATTTATACAGCTTATAAAGCCGGCGCCAAGAGTGCTCATATAGGTGGAGCTTTATCAATTGCTGACTTAGTAGCTGTTCTTTATTCAGATATTATTAAAATTAAAAAATCAAATAAAATTGATGAAAATAGAGATAGATTCATTCTTAGCAAAGGACATGCTTGTTTAGCTTTATATTCTGCTCTTGTTGAAAAAAAATTATTGAAAAAAAAGGATTTAGAAACTTTCGAGTCGGATGGGAGCAAACTTTTAGGTCATCCGATTATCAACAAAATTGATGGTATTGAATTTTCAACTGGAAGTCTCGGAATGGGTTTATCATTAGGAGTTGGAGTTGCGTTAGCAGCTAAAAAAAAGAAAAAAAATTATAAAGTCTTCGTAATTATAGGCGACGGAGAATGCAATGAAGGATCAATTTGGGAAACTATTCTATCTGCAAGTCACTTTAAGCTTGATAATATGACAATTATTGTAGATAGGAATAACTACCAACAAACAGGAAAAAATTCAGACATTATGGATTTAAAAAATTTAAAAAGTAAATTTGCAAGTTTTGGTTGTGATACATTTGAAATAAATGGACATGATTTAAAGAAAATCTATTCAGTATTATCCAAAAAAAATACAAAAAAGAAACCCAAGGTGATTGTTGCAAACACAATTAAAGGAAAAGGCTTTAAATTATTTGAAAATAATAATAATTGGCATCATTCTGTAATTACAAAATCAATTTATAAAGAAATTTTGAGGGAAATTTAGAAATTAATGAACGCTGAAAAAAATATTAAGCTTTGGTCTACATTAGGTATGAGAGCGACCTTTGGTTTAATTGCTCTTGAATTAGCAAAAAAAAATCCTGAGTTAATTATAACAACATCTGATGTGTCAACTTCAGCTGGTTTAGACAGATTTAAAAAACAACATCCTGATCAGTATATAGATGTTGGAATTGCTGAACAAAATTTAATTGGAGTTTCAGCTGGACTATCAAGTGAAGGTTTCAAGGTAATATCAACTACTTTTTCACCTTTTCAAACATTAAGATGTTGCGAACAAATTAAAGTTAATCTTGGTTATATGAAGCATAAAGTTTGCATGGTAGGCCTAGCTAGTGGTTTGGTATTAGGGAATTTAGGATTTACTCATTGTAGCATTGAGGATATCGGTTCATTAAGATCAATTCCGAATATCACGATAATAGTACCCTCAGATCCATACGAATTATTTAAAGTATTAAGCGAGGCTATAAACTATAGGGAGTCCGTTTATATTAGACTAACTGCTGGATCTAATTCTAAAATCATCAATAAAAAGGATTATGATTTTAAAATTGGAAAAGCAGTTGAAATATTACCCGGAAAAGACGTTGCTATAATTGGATGTGGTAATATTTTGAGCAATTGTTTAGATGCAGCAAAAATTTTAAAACAAAAGAATATTGATTGCTCTGTAATAAACATGCATACAATTAAGCCGATAGACAACGAAAAGATAAAGAATATTTCAAAAGATTATAGTTTAGCACTTACAGTTGAAGAACATAATATAATTGGGGGACTTGGTAGTTCTGTATCAGAAATATTTTCAGATCAAGGAAGTAATTGCAAACTTATTAGAATAGGTGCTGAAGATTTTTATTCAACGGGGGGTAGTTATGATTATCTAAAAAATATTTACGGTTTATCGACAGAAAAAATCGTCGAAAAAATTCTTTCAAATTTTAAACAAAATGAAAAATAAAGAGAAATATATTGACATTTTTGTTAAATCCTTAGCCATTGATAAAAAAAAATTTAGTGAAAAACTTAAGTATAATGATATTCCAGAATGGGACTCAATTAATCACATGACTTTAATGTCTGGATTAGAAGAGGGATTCAATATCACAATGGAGTCAGACGATATAATAGATTTCAGTTCCTTTAAAAAAGGTATACAAATTTTGAAAAAATACAAAATTAACTAAGAATATTGGATTGACTTTAAACTTTATTTATGAAACATTGTTCAAATATTGAACATAAAGATTAAAAAATGAAAAATTATAAAACTTCAGAGTTGAAAAATAAACTTACCTCCAATGGACACAAAATAATTTTATTTGGAGCAGGTGATATTGGAGAATTGGTAAAGTATGCTTTAAATCAATTAGGTTTAAAAGTTGACTATTATGTTGATAACGACAAAGATAAGCACGGAAAAAAAAGATATGGTGTTAAAGTTCTATCTTTTCAAGAATTGACACTGTTAAATAAAAATTCAAACATATTTATCAGCAACAATTATTATTCCTCTATAGGCGCAGAACTAAATAAATTGGGTTTTACAAATTTTTATGATTGTGTTGAGCTTTTAAATAATACTGATTTTAAAGATCATAAGTTCGAGTCACTACACACATTAAAAATTGATAGAAGAATAGAATATTATAAAAACATGTGCTTAAAAGATGAGTATAGCTCTTCTGGAGAACTTAATATTAAGAATCTTGATGTTCAAATTACTGAGAGATGTTCGCTTAAGTGTTCTCATTGTTCTAATTTAATGCAATTTTATGAAAAACCAGTAAACGAAGACTTAGATTTATTGTTTTCATCGTTGGATAGATTTATGGAATGCGTAGATAAAATTTATGAGTTTAGAGTTTTAGGAGGCGATCCTTTTATGAATAAAGACATGTACAAAGTTGTAAATAAATTAGCGAACTATGATAAGACAGAGAAAGTCATTGTATACACTAATGGCAGAATTGTTCCCAAGGGTCCAAATTTAGAATGTTTAAAAAATGAAAAAGTAATTTTAGATATGACGAACTATGGTTCTCTTTCTAACAATCATCAACAAATTGTAAAAGTTTGTGAAGAAAATAAAATTTCCTATTCTGAGAGTTTAACTACAGTTTGGCAAGATTGTGGAGAAATTTTACCCAAGCAGGATAGATCAGAATTAGAAAAGAAACGAAAATTTATTGATTGTTGCAATAGCGATCAACTAAGTTTACTTAAAGGAAAACTATATAGATGCCCGTTTTCAGCTAATGCAGAAAATTTAAAGGCAATACCTTTCAACAGTGATGATCAGGTCGATTTGAACGATCAAAAAATTTCTATTCCCGAGTTAAAAATTAAGATTAAAGATTTAGTTTATAACAAAGATTATGTTTCAGCTTGTGACTTTTGCAATGGAAGAGACTATACTGTTAAAAAAATTAAAGCAGCTGAACAGACAAAAAAACCTCTACCTTATATTAGAGTAGTTTAGTGGACCTTTCTTATTTGTAGTATTTGGAAAAACCTAAATGAGAATATTATTTAGCATTATAATTCCAGTATATAATTCAGAAAA